>JBEAYO010000048.1:0-12352 GCA_041159285.1 Bacteroidota bacterium
GCGGAGTTTGAAAGCCGCGCGATAGTGTTCGCCGGCGTCGGCATAATGTGCGTTGGCAAAGAGCTCGTCGCCGAGTTTGACGTGTTTGCGCCAACTGAGTTTGTCCTGAGCCTGAAGCAGTGGGCAGGAGAGTAGCCAGAGCGCGAAGGTGAGGATAGTGATGTCTTTCATAGCAATGGAAAAAGATTGTTTTTTGGTAAAGATAAGTGATATTGTGAAATATTATTAAGCATCAATTGTTCAATTACTTCCGGGAAGTAGCGGTGCTCCAGTTGTTGGACCTTTTTGGCCACTGTGTGGGGGGTATCGTCGGGTTCCACGATGCATTTGGTTTGAAAAACGATATTGCCGTCGTCGTATTGTTCATTGACGTAGTGAATGGTGATGCCGGTTTCCCGTTCACCTGCCTGGCAGACTGCTTCGTGGACGTGCATGCCGTACATTCCCTTGCCGCCGAACTTGGGTAGCAGGGATGGGTGGATGTTGACCATGCGTTGTTCGTATTGTTTCACCAGCCAGGCTGGGATGAGCCAGAGGAAGCCGGCCAGCACGATGAAGTCGATGTGGTGTTGTTTGAGTTCATCGCTGAGCTGGGTGCCTTCCCTGAATTCCTGCCGGTTGATGACGATGGCAGGGAGGTGGTGGTCCCGGGCTATGTCGAGCACGCCGGCCGTCGGGTTGTTGGAAACGACAAGGCCGACGCTGATGTCGGGGTGGTCCTGGAAATACTCGATTATTTTCCTGGCATTGCTGCCGGTGCCGGAAGCGAATATGGCGATTTTCTTTTTCATACGGTTTTTGTAAACCCGGATTTTCCGGATGATGATCTAAGCTGGTTGAACGGACCGATGCCAAAAGTTTTCCAGGGTGGCCCCTCTCTTTTGAAAAGGGCCAGCAGGCGCATGACCAGAAGGCTGTCTCAAAAGACCCGTGGCGCTTTTGAAATCCGTTCCGCCGCCCTTTCTGACAGCTGGGCAGTGCCGGCGGAACAAGCCGCATGGACTTTTTACTCAGTCCCTTTTCACAAGAGGGGGGCGCCGATCGGGCTTTTGAGAAAGCCACGACTTAACGGCAAGGCCTTCAATTATTCCTCTTCCTCTGTTTTATGCCTCGGCGTGCCCGATTCCCGCAGCTTTTTATCCTCGACAGTTTCATTCAAGAACTGGTTCAACCTTTCGACGTTGAGATTGGAGACGATTTCTCCAAACTCATTGATGTGTATTTCGAACCCTTCCAGGTTTTTATGCACCACTGTTTTTTTTCTCTTTCCTTGTTTTTTTGCCATGGCAGTTGAGGTTTGTAAGAAGGGCGCGTTGTTGCGGCGCCTGCAATCAAATCTACAAAATAAAAGTCAAATTATGCTTGGCCAGGCGGAAAAAAAGACGTTCACGCCATCAAGCTGTCAAAATGGACCGCTGCCTTTCTCAGGCGCGATACCGTGATGCCGGCACCCAGCAGCTCCATCATGTCGAACACGGCGGGGCCCTGCATGGTGCCAGCCAGCGCCAGCCTGAGCAGGGGCATCACTTGCCCCGCTTTCAGGTTGCGGGCGGCACAAAAGTCCTTGACCAGTGCCTCCAGAGCGGAGGCTTCAAAGCTGCCGGCGGCAGCCAGCTCGTCGGCCAGCGCCTCCAGGTCGGGGCGAAGGGCCGGTGCCCATCTCTTGGCTACCTGCTCCTGGTCGAACAGCGTCACCTCCTCCCCGAACAGATAAGGGGCCTGGTCCGCCAGGTCCGGCAGCAGGGTCAGGCGGTCCTTCATGAGCTGACACACGGCGGCAAGATAAGCATCGGAAACGTCTATGCCCCGCGCTGCCAGCCAGGGGCGTACCGAGGTGGCCAGCACTCCGGACTCGAGGGCGTGCATGTACTGCTGGTTGTACCAGCGGGCCTTGTCGTAGTCGAAGCGGGCACCTCCCTTGCTGATTTTGTCGATGCTGAATGCCTCGCTCAGAGCCTCCAGTGAAAATATTTCCTCGCCGGTGCCGGGATTCCAGCCCAGGAAGGCCAGGAAATTGATGACGGCCTGCGGCAGGAAACCAAACTCGCGGAATCCGTCGAAGCTTTCCTCTGGGGTTTCTCCTTTCCAGCCCAGCGGGAAGACGGGGATGCCGAACTTGGCGCCGTCGCGCTTGCTCAGTTTGCCTTTTCCGTCGGGTTTGAGGATGAGCGGCAGGTGGGCAAACCGGGGCATGGTCTCTTCCCAGCCGAAGGCCCGGTAGAGGAGCACATGGTGGCCGGTGCTGGGCAGCCATTCCTCGCCGCGGATGACGTGAGTGATGTCCATCAGGTGGTCGTCCACGATGTTGGCCAGGTGATAGGTGGGCATGCCATCGCCTTTCAGCAGTACCTTGTCGTCGAGCTCGGCCGTGTTGAAGCTGACCGTGCCGCGGATGAGGTCTTCGACCACGACGGTTTCGCCCGCAGGGACTTTGAGGCGTATGACGCATTCCTCTCCGGCCGCCAGGCGGCGGCTGACTTCTGCTTCCGGCAGGCTGAGGCTGTTTTTCATGCTCATGCGGGTGTCGGCGTCGTATTTGAAGCCGTGATTGCCGGCTGTCGCCTCTGCCGTCCGCCGTGCCTCCAGTTCCTCGGGCGTGTCGAAGGCGTAGTAGGCCTCTCCGCGGGCCACCAGCTCCCGGGCGTATTGCTGGTAGATGGCCTTGCGCTCCGATTGCCGGTAGGGGGCAAACGGACCGCCGAAGCCGGGGCCTTCGTCGGGCAGCAGTCCGCACCAACGCAGCGATTCGATGATGTACTCCTCTGCGCCGGGCACGTAGCGTACCTGGTCCGTGTCTTCGATGCGCAGGATGAAGGTGCCGTTATTTTTTTTGGCGAAGAGGTAATTGTACAGTGCCGTGCGCACGCCTCCGATATGGAGGGGGCCGGTCGGGCTTGGTGCAAAGCGAACTCTGACCTTGTTCATAAACGGATGGTTATTTTTGTATGAAATTATTTTTCAAATTAAACTGGTGACCAACAGGCTGGTGCCAGCAACGCTTTCAGGGCGAACTCCTTTCCGGCCCGCCAGCGGCGCAAAGCTAAGAAACTGTTCGAAATACAAGGGCCACGTGCAGCGACAACCGTCACCACAGCCAATGCTGGCAGTGGTGAGAAATAAATGCTTGCGTATCGCTGGCCGCCACTACAATTAGCGGCAACATCCTGTATGTTTGCATCAACATCCCTGGAATCCGGCAGGCAAGCCACCAGCAAGTGCCAGTCTGCCAGGACATCCTGCCCCTCTAAACTGCGCATACCAATCCATGATGTACCTGCTAAAGACACCCCCGCTGGTCCAAAAACTGCTTCCCGGCCTGACCTGGCGCATGGACGGCGAGGAAAAGGATCTGTACCTTACCTTTGACGACGGCCCCATTCCGGATGCAACGCCCTGGGTGCTGGAGCAACTGCGGGCATATGATGCCAAGGCTACCTTTTTTTGCGTGGGGGAGAACGCTGCTTCCCATCCCGAAGTACTCGGGCAACTCCTCCGGGAGGGGCACGCCATCGGCAACCATACTTATCACCACCTGAATGGCTGGAAGACGAGGACGGACGTTTATTTAAACGATGTGGCCCGATGCGCGGAGCTGGTGCCCTCCCCCTTGTTCCGTCCTCCCTATGGCCGGCTGAATCCCCGGCAGTTGTCGGCATTGCGCCCTCACTACCGCATCGTGATGTGGGACGTGCTGAGCGCCGACTTCGATCCCGGCATCAGCCCGAAACAATGCCTGTCAAACGTGCTGAACCATGCGGAGAATGGATCTGTCATCGTGTTTCACGACAGCCTGAAGGCCTTGCCCCGGTTGCAGCACGCCCTTCCCGCCGTGCTGGACATCTATTCGCAGGCGGGTTTTTCATTCAAGCCCCTGCCGACGGGAAAATAACCTTCCCCCTGTAGCCCTGCGGCAAATATTTCAGCCCGGCAGTACCGGATGAAAAGATATTTTGGCAGATTTGCAGCTCATCCTTTTTTGTCAAAATTCCTGCAACCATGGAAACCATCCTTTCAAAATACGCCCGCTTGCTCGTTCATTACTGCGTGGAACTCAAGGAAGGAGAGCGCCTGCTCGTCACCACCACTACCCAGGCAGAACCCCTGGTGCGAGAAATATGGCGCGAAGCCCTTCGCGCAGGAGGCATCGTCGAAATCGACCTGTCCTTCCGCGAAAAAAACCGCATCATGTACCAGGAGGCGGGGTCCGGGCACCTGCAGCATGTGCCGCTGCTCACCAAGGCGGCGATGGAATCGTTCGATGCTTATCTCCACATCATGGCCCCTTTCAACCTGCGGGAGGACCACGACGTGGACGGCGCCCGCGCCGCCATCCGCCGTGAAGCCATGAAGGCCGTCAACGCCTCCTATTTCGAGCGAACCGCCACCCGCTCCCTGAAGCGAAACCTCTGCCAGTATCCCACCCTGGCCAACGCGCAGGATGCCGGTATGTCCCTGGAACAATACGAAGAGTTCGTGTTCGGCGCCTGCAAACTCTTCGAGGAAGACCCCGCGGCTGCCTGGCTTCAGGTCCGCCAGTCCCAGCAGCGCATCGTGGACCTGCTCAACAAAAGGGAAAAAATCCGCTACCGCGGAAAGGACATAGACATCACCTTCAGCACCAGGGGACGCACCTGGATCAATTCCGACGGGCAGACCAACATGCCCTCGGGCGAAGTGTACACCTCCCCGGTGGAAGACAGCGTCAACGGGACCATACACTTCAGCTACCCCGTCATCTATGCCGGGCAGGAGGTCGAGGGCATCACCCTGTGGGTGGAAAACGGGGAGGTCGTCCAATGGGAAGCCCGGCAGGGCCGGGAATTCCTGGACCAGGTTTTTCAACTCCCTGGCGCCCGGCGCTTCGGTGAGGCCGCCATCGGCACCAACTACAACATCGACCGGTTTACGAAAAACATCCTTTTTGATGAAAAAATCGGCGGAACGGTCCACATGGCCATCGGGCAGTCCTACCTGCAGACCGGTGGAAAAAACCAGTCCTCCATCCATTGGGACATGATTGCCGACATGAAGGATGAAGGGGAAATTTATGCAGACGAAGAGAAAATATATGAAAGAGGTCAATTTATATTTTAAAAAACGCGACTTTCGGAGAGGAATTTGATAAAATAAGTGAGTAGAAAATAAAATGTCGGTTTTTTATCTGCATTTTCCTTATTTTCGCGTCTCTTTTAAAGACCAAACAGCACAAAGCAGAAATTTTCCCAAAACAACACTATTTTAAACGTGGAGAACAACATTGCATTTCTAGAACTCAAGTACGGAAACATTTACGGAGGTTTCCCCAACTTTTTTGCAATCGCAGAAGTATCCCTCCTGGTTTTTGAAAGCAGGTCGAAGAAAATCTTTATCGAGACCTGGGTGAACAAGGCAGATGTGGATTACGTCAGCGTTTACTCAAAGACGAACGAACTGGGTCACACGGTGGGAAGAAACAAAGTGGTTGTCAACATGAGGACTGGCAGGACCCGCCCCTTCCTGGAAGAATTCAAAGTTGACAAGCGTGCCCTTCAGTACTCTTTCAAGCAATTGCGACCTGTTCACACCAGGGTGAAAAAGTTCCTGTTTGATGCCCTTCGCAAGTATCAGATAGACACCATCATCACCTTTGATGGCCGCCGCGACATTTTCCTGTGTGAAAGAGCCGGCGTCCGCTTTGGTCGGGTACAAATCGTGGACCTGCAAAAGGAACTCAACAAAGAGACGGAATATCTGTTCTCCCTGAACAAGTTGTCGGTCATCATCAATTTTGATATGGATGGCTCCTACCTGCGCTCGACCAACGAGGAGTACTGGCTGCATCCGATTGCTGCGAAGCAGCTTCGTCCCAAGTCCGCCGCCTGGGATGCTGCCCGTCTGCTGATGATTCACAATGAGTTCTATGACCATCGGGAGGACTTCCTGCTGAAGGCTCAGCAGCTGCTCAATAAGATCCAGACCTTGAGGGATGTAGAGGGAGAAGAGGCCTGAGCCGGATTGCCATACATTGGAAAGGCAGGGTTGCATCGGCGACTCTGCCTTTCTTGTTACAATCCCCTTGCCTATGAAAAAGTTACTCACGCTCGTGTTCTTCACCTGCTGCATGGCTGGCGCCCAGGCAAGCCCCCAGCTCAAGGTTGTCGCCACGGCCTCTATCTTTGCCGACATGGCAGCCAACATCTGTGGCAGCCACTGTCAGGTCCGCAGCGTCGTCCCCATTGGCAGCGACCCTCATTCCTACGATCCCACGCCGGCGGATGCCGACCTGCTCGCCGGTGCCGACCTCATCCTGCGCAACGGTCTCACCTTCGAAAGCTGGCTGGATGACCTGCTTCGCAACGCTGCCGGCAAAGCCCGCATCGTCACTGTCACGTCGGGCATCGTGCCCATCCATTCCGATACAAAAAACTCCAGCGACCCGCATGCCTGGATGGATGCCCGCAACGGGCTGGTCTACATTGACAATATCAAAAATGCCCTGGTTGCGCTCGACCCTGACAACAGCAGGGACTATGCCTTCAATCATGGCGTTTACCGGCAGCAGATCGAGGACACAGATGCCTATATCCGTGAAAAGATCGCCAGCATACCGCCGTCGCAGCGCGTGCTCATCACCTCGCACGATGCTTTCCAGTACTACGGCCGCCAATACGGGCTGCGCCTGGAGGCCATCCTCGGCATTTCCACGGAAATGGAAGCCCGCACTTCCGACCTGGCAAGGCTGGAGAAGATCATCCGCGAAAGCAAAGTGCCCGCTGTCTTTATCGAAACCACGGTAAATCCCAGGCTCCTGGAGCAGATAGCCAGGGACAACGGAGTGGCTATCGGCGGAGCGCTTTTTTCCGATTCCATCGGCGAGCAGGACAGCCCGGCGCCGGATTACCTCTCCATGCTCCGCCACAACACGGATGTCATCGTGCAGGGATTATCAGGACAGGTGCTTGCTGCGGATGAACAGGCTCAAACCATGGAGACCGAACAGAGCAGCCTCTTGCTTTGGCTCTTGCTGGCCTTTTTCATGCTTGGCGGGTTTGGGCTCGTAGCGTACAAACTTTCACAATAGCCTTGATGGGACAGGGGGAGCATCGTATTTTTACGGCCAGACCGACCTGTTTTTCAATAGACTTGTTTCGGCGGGTCAGCGAAGTGGGACGAAAAGAGCCTTTTTGCCCTTCGATGACCCCGCTGAAACAAGTCTAATAATCAAACAAAAGAAAATGATATCCACGGAGCCAGTTTCAGTGCCGGTGGCCTCCACCACGGAAGTGAACCGACTGTTTGAATTGCAGCAATCCCACTACCTGAACGTGGGGAAGTCAACCGCACGGGAGCGGATAGCCCGCCTTCACCGGTTCAGGGATGCAGTGTTGCGCCACCGACCAGCCATCAAGGAGGCCATGTGGGCGGATTTCAGAAAACCCGCCTTTGAGGTGGATGCAGCGGAGATTTTCCCCTTCACGGTTGCTGTCAAGCACACCTGCCGGAACCTGCGCCGTTGGATGCACCCCAAGCGGGTGCCTACACCCATGGTTTTTTCCGGTTCGTCCTCCTGGATCCAGTACGAGCCCAGGGGCGTATGCCTCATCATATCCCCCTGGAACTTCCCGTTCAACATCTCGTTCATCCCCTTGGTTTCTGCCATTGCTGCCGGCAATTGCGTCATATTGAAGCCTTCTGAAAAAACGCCCCACTCCTCCGCCCTCATCAAAAAAATCATCAGCGAGACCTTTGACGAGCGCGAGGTGGCAGTGGTGGAAGGGGATGCAGGAACGGCGGCGGCCTTGCTGGACTTACCCTTCCACCATATCTTCTTCACCGGCTCTCCCACCATTGGAAAGATCGTGATGCAGGCGGCGGCGCGGCATCTCACTTCCGTCACCCTGGAGCTGGGCGGCAAGTCGCCCACTGTGATTGACGAAACTGCGGACCTAAGGGCTGCTGCCATTCGCACCGTCAGGGGGAAGTTTGCCAATTGCGGGCAGATTTGCCTGGCGCCGGATTACATCCTGGTGCAGGAGAAGGTCAAGGATGAGTTCCTGCGCCTGCTGCTGGAAACCATCCGCGCCAGCTACGGCGAGGATGCACTGCATTCCGGCTCGTATTGTCGCCTGGTCAATCACCAGCATTTTTCAAGGGTGAAAAACTACCTGGACGATGCCGTGTCGAGGGGCGCCAAAGTCCTCTGTGGCGGGAAGTCCGACGGGGAGTCCAACTACCTGGCTCCCACGGTGCTGACCGAGGTTCCCCTGGATTCGCTGCTGATGCGGGAGGAGATTTTCGGCCCCTTGCTGCCGGTGTTCTCGTTCAAAGACCTCGGAGAGGCCATTGGCATCATCCAGGGGCAGGAGCGCCCGCTGACGATGAGCGTTTTCAGCCGCAAACGGAAAAACATCGAGCGCCTGCTGGTGGAAACGCGTGCCGGCAACTCCTGCATCAACCACGCGCAACTTCACTTTTACAATCACGACCTTCCCTTCGGCGGGGTCAACAACAGCGGCATCGGAAAAGTGCACGGCTGGCACGGGTTTGAGAGTTTCTCGAATGCCCGCTCGATCTTCAGACAAAACACCTGGGGGCCTACGGAGTCGCTCAGGGCGCCCTACACGAAATTCACGGAGTGGGTGATGGACCTCACCATAAAATGGCTTTGAATGAGGAAACGTTTGCCTTTTTTATCCTTGTTGCTGTTGTTGGCGTTCCTCGCAAAGGCACAACCCTGCCGGGAAGTGATAGCCTATTACCCCAGTTGGAAGTGGTATTCCCGCCAGCAGTTGGTCAATCCGACTTCCATTGATTACAGCAAATACACGATCATCAACTACGCCTTTTTCAAGCCCCTGCAGGACGGGAAGGTCGTTCCTTTCGACCCCTATGCAGACAAAACCCTGTTGCTGGGGGAGGTCTCGGCGGAAGCGCCGGCGGGCTATGCCAGGCGCAAGGACCTGGGAAACCCGCGCTGGCACCGCGCTGGCACCTCCCTGGTATCCCAGGCCCACAGCCGGGGAGTGAAAGTAATGATTTCCATCGGCGGCTGGACCATGTCGGACCAGTTTCCGGGAATAGCCGCCAGTGCGGAAAAGCGCCGTCAGTTTGCCGCCAGCTGCAGCGAAATGATCCGGACCTATCAGATAGACGGCATAGACATAGACTGGGAATACCCGGGCTATGTCGCCCAGAACGGCACCCCTGCTGACAAGCAGAACTTTACCTTGTTGATGCGTGAAATAAGGGATTCCCTCGATGCCCTGGAACCGAAGCAGGGCCGCGACCTGTTGCTTTCAGCGGCTTTTGGCGTGGCGCCGGTGCGCCTGGCTGGCATTGAATGGGAGCAGGTGACGCCCCTGCTCGATTACATCAACCTCATGACCTATGATTTTTACGGAGGGACCTTTTCCATGACCAATCACCATTCTCCCTTGTTTGCCCCGGAGAAGGGGCTGAATGGATTCGACCTGAACAGCACGGTCCGCAACTTGACTGAAAACCATGGCGTGCCGCCGGAAAAGGTCAATATCGGACTGGCTTTCTACGGGCGCAGCCTAAAGACCAAAGGGGCTGCCGGACTGCATGTCACCTCGCGGCAGGTGCCCGACCAAGCCACCTTTCCGGAGGACAAGGGCACGCCGATGTACTACAACATCGTCCCGCGCCTGAGCCAGTTCAGCTATCGTTGGGACAGTGCAGCCCAGGCTCCCTATCTGGAGGGGAAGAATTTCAACACCTTTGTCAGTTTCGAAGACGAACGTTCTGTGGAGCAGAAGGCCCGCTACATACTTTGGAAGCGTCTGGCAGGTGCCATTGTTTGGGACCTCACCGGCGATTATCTGGAGGATCCGGTGCAAAAGGGCAAGGTGGCGCGCACGCCCCTGGCCGACATGCTGGCGACCACCCTTTGCGGAGAAGCGCCCATCGTCCCCGAGGTGACGGTCGAGGTGCCTGAGATGCTGGCCTTGCTGCCTTTACACATCCAGCGCAAAGTGTTTGCACCGAGAATCACAGAGGGTTTGGATATGCCACAAAAAAAAGAGCCCCGCAAAAGACGAGGCAAGCGCTCATCCCGGCAGGCGGTCATCATCAGCCAACGACAGCCCTGAAGAAAGCCTCCAGCTTCCCTTCGTCCAGCTTGCCATTCGTGCGCACCCCGCTGCACAAGTCGAGTCCGAAAGGCTGTACAGCCTCCATGGCCTCCCGCACATTGCCGGCATGCAGTCCGCCGGCCAGGAAAACGGGCACCTTAGACTGCTCCACGATGCTCCTGCTCAGCCGCCAGTTGTGCGTCCGGCCCGTGCCACCGAGTTCCTTCACCCTGAGGTTTGGGTTGCCGCTGTCCAGCAGCAGCGCGTGCACTCGCTCCGAGATTGCCAGGGCTTCTTCCACCGATTTTTCATCCAGCACGTGAATCACCTGCACGATTCTGACGTGCGGTAATTGCCCCCTGATATCCGAGTAGTCGCCTTCCTGCAGGGCGTCCACGATTTGTATGGTATTGGTATGTACCCTCTGCTGGTGCCGGACGATGTCGTTGGCTGCCGTTTCGCTGGTGAGCAGGAAGGTGGCGATGGGAGGTGGGACTGAGCGGGTGATGCTGGCAATCAGCTCATCCGGGATGGGACCCGGGCCGCTGGGCATGCGGGCCACCAGGCCCAGGGCCGATGCGCCGTATTGTATGGCAAGGTTGGCCTCTTCGTCGGAGGCGATGCAGCAGATTTTTACGCGAGTTGTCACGAGCAGATTTTTTTACGGACAAAGGGCTGCGAATCGATGTTTTTTTATATTTACATCTCGACAAACCCTTGCAAAATTATGAAATCAGTACTCGGCATTTTACTGCTCTTCCTCTGCACCTTGCCGGCCATGGCTCAACCAGCCTGGCAGGACCTGTTCAACGGGAAAGACCTCAGTGGCTGGACCCGCCGGGGCGGGGAGGCTCCCTATCGCGTTGCGGACGGTGAGATCATCGGCACCTCCGTGCCTGGTACTCCTAACAGCTTCCTTTGCACTACGGCCGAGTACGCGGACTTTGTGCTGGAGTTGGAGGTGTTGGTGGATCCCCTGTTGAACTCAGGCATCCAGTTCCGAAGCCAGAGCCGGCCGGATTACCGCTCGGGGCAGGTGCACGGCTACCAGGCAGAAGTGGATCCCTCGCCGAGGGCCTACAGCGGCGGCATCTACGATGAGGGCAGAAGGGGCTGGATTTGTCCGCTGGCAGAAAACGAGGCGGGTCGCCGGGCCTTCAAGAACGGAGCCTGGAACCAGTACCGCATTGAGGCTACAGGTTCCCGCATCCGCGTTTGGGTAAACGGCGTGCTGACCGCCAACCTCGCGGATGATTTGACGCCAAGGGGTTTCATCGCCCTTCAGGTGCATTCCATTGACAATCCTGCGCTCAGCGGCCGGGAGGTCCGCTGGCGCAACATACGGATCTTGCCTTCCCCGGCAGCAGCCAGCCTGTTGCCGCTGCCGGCCGGCGCCGCTGAAGTCAACTTGATTCCCAATACGCTCACCGAATATGAAATCCGAAAGGGCTGGCGACTGCTCTGGGACGGCAAGACCACCGATGGCTGGCGCAGCGCCCGTGGCGACCAGTTTCCGCAAAAGGGTTGGCGCATCCGCGACGGCGAGCTGACGGTGGAGGCCGGCACAGGGGGAGAATCAGCCGGCGGAGGCGACATCATCACGCGCCAACAGTTTGCCAGTTTTGAATTTTCCCTGGAGTTCCGCATCACAGAGGGAGCCAATTCCGGCATCAAGTATTTTGTACAGCCCGACTTGAACCAGGGCCAGGGCAGTGCCATCGGCTGCGAGTTTCAGCTATTGGACGACCAGCGCCATCCCGATGCGGCCATGGGCGTCGGAGGCAACCGCACCCTGGGCTCCCTGTACGACCTGATTCCGGCTGCCAACCTCTCTGTGCCAGGCCGTGGCAATGACTTTCGCGGAACAGGTACCTGGAACCTGGCCCGGGTCGTGGTGCGGGGCAACCATGTCGAACATTGGCTCAACGGCTTCAAAGTGGTGGAGTACGAACGCAATACGCCCATGTTCAGGGCGCTGGTGGCGTACAGCAAATACAAGGTCTGGCCCGGCTTTGGCGACTGGCCACAGGGTCATATCCTGCTGCAGGACCATGGGGACGAGGTATCGTTCCGCAGCATCAAGATCCGGGAGTTGTGAGGATAGCTGGCTGAGCGGATTGAGGCTGTCCCAAAAGGCTTTCGCCGCCTCCGGCGGCGAAAGAAAATAATGAGGCTGTCTCAAAAAACCTGGCAATTCTTTCCGCCAGTGCCGATTGGCCCCCGGAAAGGGCGTATGACCAGCCACAGGCCGGCCATACGCCCTAAAATCCCCCTCCCGC
>JBEAYO010000049.1:0-12344 GCA_041159285.1 Bacteroidota bacterium
GTTGATCTCCAGGCCACTATCACGCCGGTGCGCACCACCTCCGGCTTGACCTGGGATGCCATCGTCAACTTCGGCCGCTACGAGTCCATCGTTCAGGAACTGAGTGCAGGTCTTGACGAGGTGCTCATCGGTGGTTTCACGAACCTCGGCAACTTCGCCATCCCCGGCCAGCCTTTCGGCATCATCAAGGGCCTCGGCATCAAGCGTGACGACAATGGCAACAAGATCGTGACTCCCAACGGCCGCTACCTGGAGGCTGGTGAGAACGTGGTTCTCGGCGACCCGAACCCTGCGTTTACTTCCTCGCTGATCAACAGCATCAGCTACAAGGGCTTCAACCTGTCCTTCATGTTCGAATACCGCCACAAGGGCGTCATCATCAGCAACACGGTCAAGGGCGTTCTCGCCCGCGGTTTGTCTAAAGACACTGACCAGCTCGACCGCGAATTGTCGCTCATCCTGCCTGGCGTACAGGCTGACGGAACTCCGAACAACGTTCAGGTTACTGCCGCCAACTACTTCTTCGACAACTACTTCTTCACCGACGAAGCCATCACTTTCGATGCCAGCACGATTCGCCTGCGCGAGATCTCTCTCGCTTACTCGCTTCCGAAGAGCATCGCAGAAAAAATGCGCTTCAAGGCAGCTTCTCTGACCCTGACCGCTTCCAACTTCTGGTTCAGGGCGCTGAACATGCCTAGGTATGTGAACTTCGACACCGACGTACTCAGCACTGGCGTCGGCAACACCCTTGGCTTTGACTACCTGACCGGCCCGAGCGCAAGAAGGATCGGCGGTACGCTCAACTTAACTTTCTAAACATTAAATTATTTCTATCATGAATAGATTCATCTATAAAGTTATGGTCGTCCTGGGGATCCTGGCGTTCAGTTCTTGCGATCTGGATTTGCTGGACAGCCCCAACGATGTTACGCTTGAAAGTGCGGATCCCAACTTCCTGCTGGTCAGGATCCAGACCGACTTTGCTGATTTCTTCAGTGACAACAGCTCAAGGGGCGCCAGGGTAACCAGGATGTTCCACCAGGCAAGCGATACGTATGAAATTTCTCATGCGCCCGTCCAGCAGAACGGCACCTGGGACCTTGCCTATGCCAACATTTTGACCGACATCAATACGCTGAAGGCAATTGGCGAGGAGCGCAATCTCAGAAGGCACCTTGGCATTGCCAAGACTATAGAGGCCTATGTCTGGATGCAGTTGGTGGATGTCTTCGGCGATGTTCCTTACTCTGAGGCATTCGATGCTGCCAACTTCAATCCCAAGCGGGATGATGGGGCTACTGTTTATGCTGCTGCGCTCGACCTGCTGAACTCTGCCCGCGAAGACTTCAGCGCGGCTGAGTCCATCGGCACGCCCACAGACCTTTTCTATGGCAGGAACTACGCCAAGTGGATCAAGCTGGTCAACACATTGGAGCTTCGCTATCACCTGAACACGCGCCTGGTAAATTCCTCTGCTTCCGCAGCCGGCATCACCAAGCTGGTCAATGAGGGCAACCTGCTGGCCGACGGCGATGATTTTTACTTTTCCTACACCAAGAGCCAGGCTGACCCCGACAGCCGTCACCCGTCCTATGCGGGCCAGTTCCCCAACGGTGGTGGCGACTACCAGTCTGTCTTCTACATGTGGCACCTGACCGAAGCAAAAGGCTTCGACGACCCACGCGCTCCCTACTACTTCTATCGCCAGGTGGGTGTGAACCCGACCAACGAAGCTGAAGTAAGGTGCATCACCGAGTTCCTCCCGGCACACTACCCGGTTGACATGGTATGGTGCATGCCCGGCACCAGGGGCTACTGGGGCAGGGATCACCTCGACCCACAGGGTATTCCACCGGATAACCTCAAGCGCACGCTCTGGGGCCTGTATCCTGCAGGTGCTTCCTTCGACAACAACACACCAGCTGCCATGAGTGCTTCCAATGCTGGCAACGGCGGTGCTGGTATCCAGCCCATCATGCTGGCCGCCTTCGTCGATTTCATGCTGGCAGAAGCTGCCCTCGAGCTGGGAACCCCTGGCGATCCGAAGGCCCTGATGCTCTCTGGCATCACCCGTCACATCAACTTTGTAAGGTCCTGGTCGCAGGGCACTGCTGAAGCTGCCAAGGTAAAGGCCTATGTGTCTGACGATGCCCACGCCGCTTCCCGCACGCAGTACACTGACAAAGTAGCAGCTGACTATGATGCCGCTTCCAGCAAGATGCGCATCATCGCCCGCGAGTACTGGATCTCCCTCTTCGGCAATGGAGCAGAATCCTACAACCTCTACCGTCGCACGGGCCAGCCGGACAACATGCAGCCTGGTCAGATCCCCAGCTTCGGCAACTTCCCCCGCACGTTCTTCTACCCGTCTTCCCACGTGGAGCGGAACAGCAACGCCCCGCAGAAGCCTGACCACAACGTACAGGTGTTCTGGGACACGAACCCTGCGGGCTTTATTAATTAATTCTAAAATTCATTCAAGATGAAGAATATCAAAAAATATTTATTGATAATGCTGGTAGTGGTCCTGGGGGCGCCTTCCTGTACTGATTTCGTGGAGCCCGCTATCCCTTACAGCGACTTCGATACAGGCACCTATCTCCGGACGCTGAAGACAAACAGCCTTAGCTTCAATTATTTCGATTTGAACAATGCGTTCTTTTCAGTGATTGTCGAGGCTGTGGATGCAGATGGCGGCAAATCGGTGAACACGGTGACCATCTACGCTCGTCATCGCCGCGGTCAGACCTTGTCTGCCGAGGTGGAAATGAAAAAGATCAGCGCCAGTGAGTTCCAGCCGGCTCCGTTCCCGGACCGCAACTTCCCGCTGGCTCCTGAGCGCGATTTCCCCTGGGTTGAAATCCGTGCCAACGCGGCTGAGACGCTGTCGAAGCTCGGCCTGTCAGAGGCCGACATAAACGGCGGCGACTTCTTCGAATACCGCCTGGAATTGCTGGACACCAAGGGCCGTACTTTCACCAACACGAACCTGTCTGGTGACATTGCAGGGGGTGCTTTCTACAACTCGCCTTTCTTCTATCGCGTACCGGTTATCTGCCCGAGCGATTTGGCAGGTACCTTTGACTTCGTTACGACTGACATTGCTGCCGGTCCTGGTGGCGATGCCGCTGCTTGCGGTGGCGAGAAGACAGGTCAGGTCACGCTGACTGCTGTTGCCGGAAGCCCGGGTGTTTACAACATCTCCGATGCTTCCTTTGGGGTTTTTGACTGTGCCTGGGGCGACACGCCTCCTGCCGGAACGGTCAGGTTCAACGATGCCTGCGGCAAGATTTCCTTCACGGGCACTGACAAGTATGGCGATGCCTACAGCCTTACTTTTGTCAGCAACGATGGAACAAACCTCGTCATCAAGTGGACCAACACTTATGGCGATGGCGGTACCACCACCATCAAGGCGAATTCGGGCAAGCCATGGCCGCCGAACCTTAAGTAATAAGGCTTCCCGCATGGCATTTAGCCATGGCAGGGTGCTTTTGTGAAAAACACGAGGCAGCCGGTTTTCAGGACCGGCTGCCTTTTTTTATTTACTGACTTTAAATCCCGTAAATATTTTTACCGCGATAAACCAAAAGCATGTATATTGACCATGAAAATAGGGTTCGCCTGAAAGGGTAGTGTGTTCAATAGGGCATTTTTGTGTTGCCCAAAAAGTGAGCCCCCCTCAAAATTAAAGGGGTTCTGCCGGTGACCTTTACCTACTGGAAAGGGTGCTCGGAGGCTGGCTCAAAAGACTCGTCAATCCTGTTTCGCCGGTGCTGATTGGCTCTCGGAAAGTGCGCTCGGCGGGCCTGCGGCCTGCCAAGCGTGCAAAAACTCCCCGGGGGGCTGTCTCATACGATAAGGCAATCCGTTTCTCCGACACCGCTTGGCTCTCAGAAAGATCTCACGGCGGGCCGAAGGCCCGCCGTGAGATCAAAAAAATCTTCGCCGGAGGCTGTCTCAAAAGACTTTCGCCGCCTGCGGCGGCGAAATAAAATAATGAATGGACGCCATTTTAAAATGGCGTCCATTCAAAATATTTATTGGCGGTGCCAGCCGCCAAGGGTCTTTTGAGACTGCCTCCGGGGAAGATTTTTTGGTACGAGGGGCGCAGCCCTGCGCACCACCCAGAAAGAGGGTGTCTCGCCAAAGAGCCTTTTGAGACAGGATCGAACGCCCGTTCCGACGGCCGCTCACCGAAGGAACGGATTGCTGTTTTTTTTTGAGACAGGCTCACGGGAGGAGGCAGCATTACTATTAGGCAAACTCAAAAAAACTTTCACTATCACGATGAAAGCTATCATCCCGGTTGCCGGCGCAGGCACCCAACTCCGTCCCCTCACCTATACCCAGCCCAAATCGCTCATACCGGTTGCGGGAAAGCCCATTATTTCATTCATCGTTGACAAACTCGAAAGCCTGGGAGTATCTGAATTCATTTTTGTCATCGGATACCTCGGGGAAAAAATCAAGGATTATCTGGAGCAACGCTACCCAGGCCTAAAAAAGCAGTTTGTCCACCAGGAAAACAGGCTCGGTACCGGCCATGCCATCTGGACCGCCAGGGAGTTGCTGCGCGACGGGGGAGACTTGTTTATCTACTTTGGAGACACCATCGTCGAAATGGATTTTCAGCAAATGGTTCAAAGCCCCTATTCCTGCCTGGCCATCAAGAAGGTAGCTGATCCGCGCGGATTCGGAATCGTGGAGTTCGATCAAAGCCATCAGGTGAAGCGCCTGGTAGAAAAGCCCCGGATCCCCATGTCAAATATGGCCATGGTGGGCCTTTACAAAATCCGGGAAGTTGAAGCCTTGTTGCAGGCGCTGGATCACAACATCCAGCACAATATCCGCTCCGAAGGAGAGTTCGTCCTCACAGACGGACTCATGCGGATGCTGGAGCAAGGCACCTCTTTTTCCACCTTTGAGGTCAGCAACTGGTACGATTGCGGGAAGAAGGAAAACCTGCTGGAAACCAATGCCCTGCTGCTGGACAAGGAAGGCTACGCCTCGGCAAACCTGCCTGAATACGACAATGCCATCATTATTCACCCGGTGAGTATTGGCACTAATTGCCGTATCAGCAATTCCATCATTGGCCCCCACGCCACCATCGGGAGCAATGCCACCATCGTGTCCTCCATTGTCAAGAATTCCATCATCGGCAATTTTGCCGCCCTGCGGGAGGTGGTGCTGATTGACTCTGTGATTGGCAACGATACTTCCATCACCGGATTCAGACAAAGTCTGAACATCGGCGACAATGCGGAAATAGACTTCGGTTGAGCCGTTGAATATGGAAAGGAGCGGTAACAGGGGCTTTCAAAGCCGCTATTCCGGTGGGATCTGAGCGTGGTAATCGTCCCGGATCCGGCGGGCATAGTCGTCGAGCAGATGAAGGATGCGTTCCCGGTTATCGGATTTGACGATGAAGCCGATGTGGAATTCCTTGTCCAGTCGCCATACGATCTCGGGGTCATTGAAAGCCGAGGTATCCGGATGCTGCTGCCTGGAAAGCGAGTTGATGATGCCGGCGTAAGTTTTGCTGACCGGCGGTAATTCATGGTCCGTTCCGCGGGCGACGGCCGTTTCTATACGGGCCCATTCCCCCCAGAGATTAATGCCTGTGGCAAACTCCACCATGTCGGCCAGGTGGGCTCCGCCTACCCTGGAAGATGTCTCGAGAAAATAAAACCGGCCATCCTCATGTGATTTGATAAATTCGGTATGTGAGGCGCTGTAAACCATGCCAAAAGCAGCCATGACGGCGCTGTTGAAGCGCGTCAGCTCCAGTTCGTCCTCAGAACCGTACGGGCAGGTCACCGAACGGAAAATACCCCCTCCGTGGGCAACATCCCATGGCGTGCTAAGGTATTGGCTTACCTGGGTAAAAACCGGCTTGCCGTCCACTGTCAGGGCGTCAACGTGGTAAATGTCGCCGGGACGGAATTGCTCCAGCAGGAAATTATGGCGATTCTCCCCCAATTCCTGGATGGTCCTCCAAAGCTCTTCCACAGAGTGAACTTTTCGGATTCCCTTTGTGGCTGCTTCCATGCGGGGCTTCACCATGTAAGGCGGATCGATGCGGCGCGTGTACTCGCGGATTTCCTCGTCGTTGAACAGGGGTGTAAAGGCGGGGATCCGCAATCCTGCCTCCTCCGCCTTCATGCGCATGGCCAGCTTGTCGCGGAAATGCCGGGCAGTTGTCTGGCCCATGCCGGGAATGCGAAAGTGCTCCCGCAGGTCGGCCGCCTCCTCCACGTCAAAATCGTCCAGGGCAATGATGCGGTCAATCCTGACGCTGCGCATCAGGTAAGCAAGCCCCGCCACAAAGTGCTCCATGTTCCAGGTGCCGTGCACGACCTCGTCCATGAAAAAGATATCGTCCAGGGATTCCCGTGGCCACGGCTTGTCCTGGTGCTCCTTGGTAGTCACCAGGAATACCCTGTTCCCAGCGCTCTTGCAGTAGCGCAGGAAGTCAACTCCTTTGAACTCACAGGATATGCACAAAAAATTGATAGCTTTCATGGTGCAGGCTGTATTTGCAGGATTTCCGGATATGGTTGAGCGTACACGCTAGATGCCGATGCGGCTGCCGCTGGGGATGACAGCGCTTTTCTTGACAACCACGATGCCGTCAACAATGGAATAGGTCTCGCTTTCCATGTCCGGAAGCTGTCCGGGATTTCCCCTGATGATCACATTGTCGCCGATGCGTACGTTCTTGTCAATGATGGCGTATTCGATAATACAGTGCTTGCCGATGCCCATCGGGATTTCATCCTCATAGACAATTTCCTCCAGGCGCTGGAAATAGTCGTTGCCCATGACGATGGCATGTGAAAGCACGGAGTAGGCGCCGATGCGAGAGCGGATGCCGATGACGGAGCGTTCAATCCGCTCTGCATGGACGATGCAGCCCTCTGCCACCACGGCGTGGCGGAACACGGTGCCGAAGAACTTGCTGGGGGGTAGCAACCTGGCCCGGGTGTAAACGGGTTTCCTGTTGTCGAAAAGGTTGAACTGCGGCACGTCGTCTGTCAAGGCGATATTGGCCTCGAAGAAAGAGCCGATGTTTCCGATGTCCGTCCAATAGCCGGAATATTCGAAGCTGGCCACCTTGAACTGGTCGGTGATGGCGGAGGGAATGATTTCCTTTCCGAAGTCCATGGCAGAGGGATGGTCTTTGAAGAGCTTCTTCAAGGCCTTTTTTGAGAAGATGTAAATGCCCATGGAGGCCAGGAAATGCTTGCCCGCCTTTCTGTTGGCTTCGGACACTTCCGAAGTCCATTTTGGCAGCTCCTCCTCGGAGGGCTTTTCCACAAAGGACTCGATGTATCCTTTTTCGTTCACCTTCATGAGGCCAAAGGAGGTAGCTTCCTTGGCCAGGACCGGGATCGTGGCGATGGTGAGGTCGGCGCCCTGTTCGATGTGGTAGCGGGCCATGACCTCAAAGTCCATCTGGTACAATTGGTCGCCCGACAGGATGAGGATGTAGTCGTAGTCCTGGTTGGCCAGGTGGCGCATGGACTGACGCACGGCGTCAGCGGTGCCCTGGAACCACTTTTCGCTGCCGCGGCGTTGTTCTGCGGCCAGCAGGTCCACGAAGCCCAGGCTGAAGTGGTCGAAGTGGTAAGTATTTTTAATGTGTTGGTTCAGGGAGGCGGAGTTGAACTGCGTGAGTACAAACATGCGCCTGACGCCGGAGTTGAGGCAGTTGGAAATGGGGATGTCTATGAGGCGATATTTGCCGGCAATAGGCACGGCGGGTTTGGATCGCTGCTCAGTAAGCGGGAAGAGTCTGGTGCCGGCTCCTCCTCCGAGGATGAGGCTTATCATTTTGATTACCATGGGTGTTTTTTTTATGGGCCGGGCCCTTTTGTTTTCTCTGCATTTTTCCTGTTCCATTTTTCCGGCCTCATGCCGGAGCCGGCCTGGGAAAAATCGGCTTAGCTTAGTATGGTTGAAAATGGAAAATTAGGCTAAAATTTCCATTTTGGGGATTATTTCATAAATTTTAAGTAAAAATGAGCGCAAAAGCACGGCTGCTCACTCCAGCATGATTTCATCCACGAAAACCCAGCAGGGACTGCCGGCGCCAGGGTGCCACTTCGGGTTCTTCATCACGCTCAGTACCTCCACTTTGAAATAGCGCGAGCGGACAGCTTCAAAAGCCGGGGCAAATATCTTTGAGCCTGGCTGGGTAGGGCCTTCGGCCACCGCATAACTCACTTCTTTGACCTTCTTGTAATTCTTTCCGTCGGCAGAGGCGGAGACGCGAAGGGCCTTGGGGAAAAAGATCCAGGAACCGGTGTCTTCGTAGGCGCTGACAGCCACGCGCGACACCTCCTCCGCCTTGCCCAGGTCAATATAGGCCACGCAATGCTCTCCTTCAAAGCCCAGCCAGCCACCGGTGCGGAAGGTTGCGCCTCCCCTGGCAAAATCAGCCAGCGTCTGAGGCCCCTTGTCGGCATAGCGCTCACTGGGTCCACGCTCCAGCCGGATGCCAGCCGGCTTGTATCGCACCTTTACAAACTGGCGGGAGGACAATCCGCTGGACGTCCATCCCTTCTTGAAGGCACGGGCCTTGACCTCTGTCGAGGCCCTGATGGCAATGGGCCCGGCGTACAGGGTACTCGTGCTGTCGGGGTCGGCCCCGTCGAGGGTGTAGCGCACCTCCGCATTGCCGAAGCCCGCTTCCAGTTCAACGGACAACGAATCCGTAAATATCTCAGTGGTCGTTTTGAAAGCCGGCGGTTTTAGTCCCACCTCTCCGAAGATGGAGTCATTTTCGATGCCCTTGTTGATAAAGACACCGTTTTTCCGTTCTGCAAACCTGGCGATGCCTTCCGTGGTAATGCGCGTCTGCCAAAGGTAGAGGGACCTAAGATGGGGAAGGGACAGCAAGGGATCCAGTCCGGCATCGGTGACAGCTGTCTGGTGCAGGTTCAGGTACTCGAGGAACTCAAGTGAGGAAAGGCTGGCCAGGCCGGCGTCCGTGACGGCAGTCTGCTCGAGGTGCAGGCGGTTGAGGTGAGGCATCAGCTTTGCCGCTTCCGCCAGCAGGGCGTCGTCGGTGTTGGAATGGCCGAGGTTGAGCTGAACGACGTGCTCCCCGATGTCCTTGAGTTTTCTCAGCAGGTCGGCACTCAGGTCCTTCCTTCCGGCCAGGTTGACCTGCAGGAAGGGGCTTTCCTTAGCCAGGGGGTTGGCTGAAATTCCCGCCTCTCGAAGTTTCATCAATTTTCCGGCATTTACGGCCTCCAGTTTCAACGCATCCAGCGGGCTGCCGGCGGGCTTCACGTTGGCAACCAACACTGAACGGATGGATTCGGGCATGCCGCACTCCGCCACCGTTTTGCCAAAGGGCGCACCAGCACCGATCCACCACTCCAGCAACTGCTTTTCGGCTCCCGTCAGCTGCGTTTTTCCTTTGGGAGGCATGTGGTAGTCATCGTCCGGCGGCAGGGAAATAGTCTTTAGAAGCGGGCTGTTGGCTGGATTGTCGGTCAGGATGACCGGGCCGTTTTCACCCCCCTTCAGGATGTCTTCCTTCGTCAGTATGGCTAGTCCTCCTTTCCGTTTGGAGGGGCTGTGGCAGTTGCCGCATTTTTGCTTCAGCACCGGCAGCACGACGTCGGCGAAGACCTCTGCGCTGTCCAGGTTGACCGCCGTGGGCGCTGCTTCCGTCTCTCCACCGCTGCCTTCAAACAGGAAGCCGCTTCCGTGGGTTAGGGAGCCGCCGAAGTGCCCGGTGAGGGACAGGGTAAGGACGGTCAATCCGAATACCGGCAGAAAGTAGCTGCTTTCCTGTCCCTGGCGACGGTGAAGCAGGTAAACGGCTGCGGAGAGGACGGCCGTGCCAATGCCAAGCCATTGGTGCCAGAACAGGAGCTGTTCGTCGTAATCCGATTGCCGCGAAAGCAGGTAGCCGGGCACGGCGGCTGCGAAGGCGCTGATCATCCCCCAGAAAAGCGTGAACCCAACGGCTGGGCGCAAGGCGGGCGCGCGGCGCTGCGCTGTCAGGGCCAAGATGAATCCCAGCAATAAGAAGCCTATGGGAAGGTGCAGTAGCAGTAAATGCAATTTTCCGACGAAATCAAGCATGAGGAGTTGTTCTTTTTGGCCAAAGATAGTCTATTGACCGGTAAAATAAAATTTGAAAAAAATCTCTCGTTTTACAGGCCTCTCACAGATTATGAAAATGAATTATTAATTTATGGCATATTTTTGGTGCAACTATCGGTCCTTCCTACTAAATAGCTTCAAAACCCTTGCTTTTATTGATTTATTAAAATTTTTCCTAAAATAAGGAAACAAAATAAAAAAGATTACGAATCTTCTTTGGACTGGATTCTTTCAAAAAAATACACTTATTTTGAAAAAAATTCCAGGCGCAAAATCGCCCCGGTGGGACTGTGACAGAGGAATTCAAATCGTATAGACCTAATGCTAAAACAACAACTTACTCAAAAGCTACAGCAGAAGTTATCGCCGCAGCAAATTCAACTCATGAAATTGCTCCAGGTTCCTACTGCCATGCTCGACCAGCGGATCAAGGAAGAACTGGAGGCCAATCCGGCGCTGGACGAAGGCGACAATGTAGAAGATGAGTTTGGAGAGCTCAGCAGGTCTGCAGAAGAAACGAGGTCGGAAAACGACCAGAACGAGGTAGAGGCGGATGATGAAATGCATGAGGACCACGATGAAAACCCGCCGGACGAAGAAGTCTCCCTGGAGGAATACCTCACTGATTACATGGCGGATGAAGATGAGGCGGCCTACAAATACCAGAACGAAGCCTATGGACAGGAGGAAGAAGGAAAAACGCTTCCCATCGCCGTAGAAAATACTTTTCACGAATACCTGGAGCAGCAGCTTGGCATGCTCGATTTCAAAGACGCCCGCGAGGAAACCATCGCCCGTCAAATCGTCGGCAGCATTGACGATGACGGCTACCTGCGCCGGGAAACTGACGCCATCCTGGACGACCTGATGTTCTCCCAGAATATCAATGCCACGCTGGATGAAATCCAGTTCTGGCTGGGGAAAATCCAGCGCTTTGACCCCCCTGGCACCGGCGCCCGCAACCTGCAGGAATGCCTGCTGCTCCAATTGGAAAACAAAATCTCGCGACCGGAAACCTCCTACAGTGAGAAACTCGTCCTCCAAATCGCCCGGAAGATCATCGCCCACTACTTCGACGAGTTCACCAAAAAGCACTATCCCCGCCTCCAGCGCCAACTGGGCCTGTCCGACGAGGAAGAACTCAAGGAAGCCATCGACGAGATCCTGAAACTCAACCCCAAGCCTGCCAGCGGCTATGTCTCCAACTCGCGGAATCCCCATTACATCGTGCCGGATTTCATCATCGTCAACAACGACGGCGAGCTCGAGTTAACCCTCAATTCCCGCAATGCGCCGGATCTCCACATCAGTACCCAATACAAGGAAATGCTTCGCACTTACAAGCATACCGTGCGCGGCCGCCGGGCCACCAAGAAGGAGAAGGAGGCCATCATGTTCATCAAGCAGAAAATTGACAGCGCCAAGTGGTTTATTGATGCCATCCGCCAGCGCCAGCAGACCATGTTCAATACCATGTACGCCATCATGGACTACCAGAAAGATTATTTCGTCACCGGGGACCAGAAGCGCCTGCGCCCCATGATCCTGAAGGATATTGCCGACATCACCGGGCTGGACATCTCCACGGTATCGCGCGTGGCCAACAGCAAGTTTGTTCAAACGGAGTTTGGCACGAAGCGACTCAAGGACTTTTTCTCGGAAAGCCTCCAGACTCAGGACGGGGAAGAGGTCTCCACCCTCGAGGTGAAGAAGATCCTGACGGACATCATCGGCGGGGAAAACAAACGCAAGCCTTTCTCCGATGAGAAATTGAAGAATCTCCTGCAGAAGAAGGGCTACAATATCGCCCGCCGCACCGTTGCCAAGTACAGGGAGCAACTTAACATCTCGGTGGCAAGACTCCGCAAGGAGCTGTGAGACTCCCCACACAGGGCTGCTTCAACGGCATTGAGAGTCCTGCTTTTATCAACCCATCAGTCTATCCAGGGCCAGTTGCAAGGCTGAAGCAGAAATATTGGTCAGCGACGGATTCCTGGCCTGCACCTGCACGAGCGCCTGCCTGATTGTGCGGGAAACGTCCTGAAAAATCGCCTGGTCCGTCATCTCCGCATCCGCCTGCATCAGGTAGGCGAACACGCGGGCCATGCCGCAGTTTGCTATGAAATCCGGTATCAGGCTGAATTGCTGGTCTGCGTAGCCCGCCGTAGGCCCGAAGAACACGCCGTCGTCCACGAAGGGGACATTGGCGCCAC
>JBEAYO010000050.1:0-12013 GCA_041159285.1 Bacteroidota bacterium
TATAAGCTTTTTGGAAAAAACAAAACCAAATTGCCACAGATTAATTTTTTTTTACCAAGGCTACTTTTCGTTCAGATTGAGCCTGATTTTTTTCTCCAACTCAGCCACCGTGTCCTTGAAAACCATATCCGTTTCCATGAGATCCTGCACAGTTTTCACGGAATAAATCACCGTGCTGTGGTCACGTCCGCCGAACATCTCGCCGATGGTTTTGAGCGATTTGTCTGTCAAATTCTTTGCCAGATACATCGACAACTGCCGGGCAATCACGAATTGACGCTTCCTGGTCTTTCCACCCAGCTTTTCTACCGGCACATCGAAGTGGTCGGCCACCAGGTTTTTGATGAAGTCCAGGGTGATTTCCTTGTTGATCTGGGTGACGAAATTGCGCACCACGTCCTTGGCGAGGTCCACATCTATCTCCCGGCTGTTGAGGGATGATTGGGCAATGAGTGAAACCAGCACTCCCTCCAGTTCGCGGATGTTGTTCTGTATGTTGTAGCAGATGAACTCCACTACATCAGAGGGCAGTTCTACGCCCTCCCGGCTCATCTTTGCCTCCAGGATTGCAACACGCGTTTCGAAATCCGGAACCTGCAGGTCGGCGGAAAGCCCCCATTTGAAGCGGGAGATCAGCCTTTCCTCCATGCCGTCCAAATCCTTCGGAGGACGGTCAGAGGTGAGGATGATTTGCTTGCCGCTCTGGTGAAGCTGATTAAAGATATGGAAGAAGATCTCCTGTGTTTTTTGTTTGTTCGCCAGAAACTGGATGTCATCGACAATGAGCACATCGACCATCTGGTAGAAATTCACAAAGTCATTGACGGCGTTGTTCTTAATGGAATCGATGATCTGGCTGGTGAACTTCTCGGAAGAGACGTAGAGCACCGATTTGCTTTCGTGCAGCTTCAGCACCTCGTTGCCGATGGCGTGGGCGAGGTGTGTCTTGCCCAACCCCACATCGCCGAAGATCACCAGGGGGTTGAAGGCCGTCCCACCTGGCTTGCGGGCAACGGCAAAACCCGCTGACCTGGCCAGCCTGTTGCAATCGCCCTCGATGAATGAGTCAAAGACGTATGCAGGGTTTAGCTGGGGATCTATGCTGAGCTTTTTGATGCCTGGAATTACGAAAGGGTTTTTGATATGGGTGGTATCAATAGCCTGCGGTTGGGAAGCGGCAGGCATTTGGAGCGGCGTCTTGCTGACGGCCTCCTGCATTTTTTTGGGCTCTTCCCGCTGGATTTTCGCAGGAGAGGTCAATATTTGATACTCGAGCCGGCCTTTCTCGCCGAGCTCCTTGCGAATTGTCATTTTCAGCAATGCGACGTAGTGCTCTTCCAGCCACTCATAGAAAAACTTGTTGGGAACCTGAATGGTGAGGGCGTTGTTCTCCAGCCGAACAGGCCTGATGGGTTCGAACCAAGTCTTAAAACTCTGACCGTTGACATTTCGGCGAATTATCTGCAAACAATTATCCCATACTGTTGTACAATCCTTTGACATTCCAGGATAGAATTGGAAGTTAATAAATTTGGGTTAATGACCTTTACAGGGTGACTCGCTAATATCAGTAAATCAGAATTCTAAGCGATCAATAAGGATTTTTGAAAGTGTCCTCGTCAGCCACATTTCCATCAGCAATTTTCTTTTCAATTGGAGGATTGCAAAAGTGCGCCTTTTTTACCCAATAAAAAAGCAAGGCAACTTTTTTTTATCAAAAAATCAGAAAAAAATCTCAAAGGTGTTACAACTAATTATAATTCAAACGATTGATAACACAATTTTAAGTAAATTATTAATGGCTGATTTTCAAAACCAAATGTGTGGACAGGCGAATATTAGGTTTAGGCAGCAAGGACAAGAGATGTCTCCTTTTTGACTGCCTCGATGGCCTTTTCCAGCGACGAAACGGGCTGCTGCCGCACGTAATCCAGCAGCTCCCTTGCCAGCTCCTCAGCCGGTGACTTTGGGTCTGTTTTTTCAGCCACAGCGTTGACGATGGCGAATGTGTCATCCCGGGACAACTTGATGATTTCCCACAACGGTGAAGAGACGTAAATCTGCTGGGACAGGTTGTACTCAAACTCCTGCTGAATGGTCATTATCAGGGCCATGTGGAGAGTTGCGCAGTTCTGGTCCTTGTTCCTGACGCGAAGCAGCAGATTAGGAATGGACAATCGCTCGCAAAGAATAGTGAGCCGCTCATAGGCCTGCAGGCGCAAGGGAATTGTTACATCTTTCTTTTCCTGCTTCATTTTCAATACTTGAAGCTGGTACTGGTGCTTGAACCAGGTGTCCATCATGTAGTAAACAGTGGCAAAAACCACCAGGGCGGGAACGATGGACTTCAATATTTCCAATAAGAAAGACAGCCAGGCAGGCATATTTTCTGTTTTAATGGTTAGTCGTCGCAGTCTTTTTTTTGCAACGGGCTCGCAAAGTTAAGCGTTCATATTTTTTTTCAAAATGCCACCTGGGTTTAAACCTGCATTATTTTGATGCTGTTTTATAGAAGTTAATTTATATTTTGACTAAATTTGCATAAATTCGATAATTGCCATGGTGGAAACAACAGTTGCCAATAGCCCGGTCTCTATCACCCAAAATGCTGTAAGCCAATTGAATCGCATCCGGGAAGAACAGAACATTCCGTCAGCCTACGGACTTCGCATCGGCGTAAAGGGTGGCGGATGTTCCGGTTTCTCTTACGTATTGGGCTTTGATGCCAAGGGGGAAAGCGATGACGAGTTCGACATCCAGGGAATCCGGGTATTCATGCAAAAATCCCATGCCATCTATTTGCTGGGCATGGAAATAGACTGGGTGGAAGGACTGAACAACCGAGGGTTTTCCTTCAACAATCCCAACGCCTCCTCAACCTGCGGCTGCGGAAGTTCCTTCTCCGCCTGATTCCGTCTGATTCTCTGACAATTCTCCGGGAGCGGACGCTTCGTCCGTTTCTTCTTCCAAGGACTTGTTCTGGCTGTCTTGCTTGATGATCCGGCTGGCGAGCAACCTGGCTTCCCTGGCTGGATTCTTCAGCCAGGCCGTTGACCATATCGGCAGGTAATCCATGCCCAGGGCTGTAATTTTGTCCCGCTGCGCTTGTTCCCAGACGAAGGAGGTGAAGGGCATGTCGCCAAAAAAGCCATCCGGATGAAGTACCACGGCGCACTGGTCCGGAAACCAGGATTTCAACAACAGCGGAATGCGGACTTCACCAGCCAGGTAATTCAGGCTGAAGCGGTTTTCAGCGATGTAGGGCCTCAATGCATTTTTCACCTCCAACACGAACCTGGATGCCTGCGGTTCCGGATTGGGACGAATGCCCAGGGATTCCAGGGCTTGCAACTGCTGAAGATAATTTTTACTGGCGCCTGCTTCTGCCAGTCGAATCAGATTCGCCAGCAGCCAGGTGCCCTCCTCCCACTTCCTTCCCTCAAAACGCTGGATTTGCTCCTCAGGCAGGGAATGGACCAGCCTCAAGGACTGCAATGGCTTGTTTGCCAACATGCGCAGGTTGGCAATGCCAACAGGGGTGTTCAACTGGGTGATTTTGCGGGTCAACGAACCCTTGAGATTCACCACGCCGTAAGTGCAGGACAATATGATCTGGTCGAACTGGTGTCCCACAATGTCGTCTATGAAATATACCCCCATTCCATTCCGCTCCAGCTGCAGTATTTTCTCGCCTGCCAGGGAATTCTGCTGCTTCAGACGCAGCAGATAAAATGAAATCAAATCTCGCTGCTCTACCGAGAGGGTGATGATTCCCACCGCGGGAAAGACGCGTTGAGGTGTCTGCCGGATTTGATTCAAAAGGCGGATGATGTACTGTGCCTCCACGTCGTTGACGCACTCCGTTTCATGAAAGCGCCCCTCGACACTGTCCACCTGATATTCCGGGGCACCCTGGCCACCCTCCGACTGGGAGTAAATGCCGTGGGCATACAAGGATGGCGCCTGGTAACGATTGGAAATGCCGGCGCAGGGAACCTCATTCTCCAGGGCATACTGAATCAAACTGGTTTCATTGCCATAACTGTCGTTGCGGCCAAATGCCACAGCTGACTTCCCGGAGGCGAGCAGGACAGTGGCTGGTTCTATGGGGAATTTCCCCGCCTCGTCGAACAGCACAAAATCAAAGTAACCCTTGACTTGCGGCAAAACGTTCAATGCCTGGTGGGGGGTGACAAAGAGCACAGGCAGGAAAGTGGTCACTGCATCGAATCCTTCTTTCAACACCGCCTCGAGGGAGTACTCCGCACTGTATTTATGGTTGTTCTTGTCAAAGAGCAGCTGGTATCCCTTTTTGTTCTTTTTCTTCAGCTGTTTGAGCTCCTGCTTTTGTTTCTGCTGCCAAAGAGCAAGCAGTTGGGGCAAAACCAGTGGCTTCAACTCATGCCAGGCACTGGCAACCTGCCCTGGCAAGTCCTGGCCCTGCGGCAGGTTGACTGATTGATGGCGGCCTAGCAAGTTGCCGAAGTACCAGCTTTCAAAAGCTGCCACCCAGTCCTTTGGCTTTACTTTCACCAGCGCGCGAATGAGCTTCTGACCTTTCACGCCCAGGGCCAGCCAGGCAGTTTGCCAGACATAGAACAAGTCGAAGTCCCGGAGATTCAGTTGCGTCAGCTCCAGTTGTTCTATCATAGCCTCCAGGTATTTCTGGCGCTGTGGAATGGTCAGGGTTTTGTTCTCCAGCTTCTTTTGGTACAAGCCTGAATCGTTCAGCTCCCCGATCAATAAGTCCAGGGAATACTCCAGCGCCGAGATTTGCTCCTGCAAATCCAGGTTTGGGCTAGCCGTCTTGCTGTTCAAATGGAGCATTTCATCCTGCAACTGCCAATCCAGCTGCTCTTCCCATTTTCGCAGGGCTGCCGCGAAGCGCTGCACGTTTTCTGAGGTCCTGGGAATATGGGTGCCGCCTTTACAAGGCTGGAAATGGAATTCAAAGTACGGGCGCTCTGAAAAGGCATTTTCGAGGGCATTGAATCCCTGGGCTATCTCTTGCCTGGCCTTGAGAATCTGTTTTTTGCGGGCGGAAAAAAAGACTGGCAACTCAAATGAACGGGTTCCAGCCTGTCTGAAATCACTACCGAAGCGGTCGCCGTACAGGTTGATTTTATCCTCCAGCAATTGAATAATCGCCGACAATTCGCTGGCATGCTGTTCATATTGTTCCTTGAGTTTTGTGAGATAGTCGTCAGATTTGGCGATGTAGCGGTAATGAAGGGCGGTGGCCTTTTCAAGGAAATTCTTCAGCTGCAATTTCACGAACTGCAGGGCTTCCGCAGAGGTCTTGTTTTCAAAAACCGCCGAATGCAGGTTGCTCAACGGGTGCACCAGTGTGTTGATCTTGTTAAACAATGGCTGGCAGACGACGATACCTCTTCTGAGGGATTCATATTCCTGGGCATTGTAGTCGAAATCCAGGGGACTGAGTTGACTCGACAGCAGCTCCTTGCCTTCCATCCGGTTGCTGGACAGGAAAAGCCCGACAGTTTCCGTCCAGCTCTGGTCTCCGAAAACCTTGGCTTTGGAGGCTGAGTAGGCTGCGTCTGCCTTGGACTTTTCTCGCAGGTACTTGTTCTTTTTCTCCTGGAAAACATCTTCCAGATGACTTGTTTCTTTGTCAAGCCCTTTGGCGGCAATGCGCAGCAGCTCAAGCATGGAGCCCTTGTCAACCCAGGCGTCAGTCAAAAGAAAATGCAGCTGGTGCAAGCCGGTGCGGGCGAGCATTTGCTGAGTGTACTTCAAGGCCGGGGCACGCTCAGAGACTACCAGGCATTTCTTTCCGTTTGAAAGGGCGTTGATGATCAGGTTGACCAGTGTCTGCGTCCTGCCATAGGCATCTTCGCCTTCCACCACGGCGAGAGGGTGCCGGTGTACGAGTTCCAGGGCCGATTGCTGTTCAGGATCTGCCGGCAACCAGGGAAAAATAAAGCTCTCGGGATTTTCAACAGGGGGCTTGGGGACAATGGCCTCCTCTGGCTTGACATGTGCATTCCAGTTGCGATGATGCTGCGGCGGGAACAAACTCAATACGCCAGACCAGCAAAAAGAAGGCTGATGGCCGAATTCGCCGAGCACGTCAATGCCGGGAGCCGGCACCAACTCTCCTGGAGTTCCGTTTTCCTCCGCTTGCAGTCGCCCGGAAATGTCACTACAAAATTCAAGTAATGACTTGACGTCCAAGGGGTGCTTTCTGGACAGCCTGTGCATTTCTTCCTGCCTTTCAAGTCCGTATTTTTCGCGCAGCAGCGCCAGGAATTGATAATTGGGCTGAACCTGGTGATGGTCGGAATACTTCAATACCCAGGCATCTGTTCTGTTGAGGGCGGCCTCTATAGAAATCTGCCAGATGAAAACGGGTGCTACAACTAATTCCCCGTTGAAAATATCTATGAACAAAGGATAGCCGAAGCCAAAGGCCCTGGCGCCAAAAGTTTTTTCATGGTTTCGCGACTGGAAGTAGATGTGCCTTAGCCTGTCTGCTGACAATGCGGCTGCATTTGCCTGCAGGCTCAGCCGGCCAGAAAACAGGTCCTTGAGAAACTGGCCCGCAAATGCTTCCTTTGTCTCGTCCGCAATGGTGATGTCAACCCTGTCCTGGTAATAGGGCAATGCATTGAAGTAAATAACTTCAATCGGCAGCGATTGGTTGTTTCTCATAATATGTTTAGTCGTTCGCAGAATCGCCTTGATTTTCCCCCTGAAGGCAACAACTGCGCTGATTCGTATTAACGCTATCCTGAAGTTTTTGGATGTCTCATGGCAGGACCATATTTACCGGGTGATAGTCTGTAATGTAAATTGATCGGTAACAGCAAGTCACGGGATTGGCAGAAGTGCAATGGTTTTTGAGAGATAGCATTATCAATTGCGTGCGGGAGCAGACACTAAATTCTTACAAAGTTATTGCTTTTAGATAACAATTTGCATTCCACCGCTGAAAATTGGGACAAATAAGGCGTACAAATGCGATTTTTGCAGCAAAAAACAAAGGAAGATGTCAAGTTTGCGCCTGAGATTATTGATTGCATGCCTTTTTTTAATTGCTGTACAGCCCTCCTTGCTAGAGGCGCAGCAATTGCCCTCCCGCGTCAAGGTGGCCAGTGTAGACCGGCCGAACCGCTTGTTGCTCAAGCTGGAAAAACTGGGGAAATTCTCCGCGAATTTTGGCGACAGGCTGCAGTTCTCCGACATGAAGGTGGTAAAGACAGAACTGGCTTTCTACCTGCTGGCAGCGGAGAAGGACAGCAGCAGGATTTTTGCATTTGAACTTGAGCAGAAAAGAAAGCGCTTGTTCCTCAGTAAGCGACTTCCGGTGCTCTTTTGCGAAGAGGGAGAGTTGTCACTGCAGACTTTCCTGCAAGTCGGCGGAAAGATCAATAGTTGCAAGAAAAGCAAGGGCGGCCAGCTGAAGGCACCGGCAGCGGATTGAGCCTTGTGTGCTGATTGTCCACTGTGGGGCGCTTCGCAGGTCTGTGGCCCGCCGGGAGCCGTAAAAAACTTTTCGGCCGCGGATTGGCGAATCCAAACCACAGCCGGAAAGTTTTTTAGGCGCGGAGCCGCACTCCATATCCTAATCACAAAGGGAAATCAGCTATATGGTTCTCAACCCTTTCGGGCCGTCAGACGGAAGCGGTGCAACAAACTATGGTTTCTGAAATACCCGAATATAGTCCACCATCATTCGTTGAGGAAAAACCGTTGTATTGTCGGGATAACCCGGCCAATTGCCACCCACCGCGACATTGAACAAGAAGAAATAAGGCTGATGAAATTCGCTCAGCCCGGAAGGCCTGGTGTCAACGACGTTGAACTGTACATCGTCCAGCAACCAGCGGATTTGCTCCTCATCCCAGATAATGGAGAAGACGTGGAATTCGTCGGAAAACTTACCACTGGACAGGTCGGTATGATTGCCATAGCTCGCATAGCTGCCTCCGTTGTCCCAATGAACCGTTCCGTGCAGCCTTGAAGGCTCGCTGCCGATGATCTCCATGATGTCAATCTCACCACAGCCAGGCCAGCCGGTGGTCCAAAAATCACTGCCCAACATCCACAATGCCGGCCAGATGCCCTTGCCCTCGGGCAGCTTCGCCCTTATATCAACCCTGCCATACTGGAATTCCTTTAAACCGGCCGTGATCATCCTGGCAGAGGTGTAATCGCTTCCATTGTAACTTTCCTTTCGGGCCTCAATGACCAGCACACCCTCTGAAACAAAGGCATTTTCCGGTCGGTCCGTGTAATGCTGCCACTCGTTGTTGCCCCAGCCCGTGGCCCCGGTCTGGTACTTCCAGTTCGCAGGGTCTATTCCCTGGTCGAAATCGTCTTCCCAAACCAGATTCCAGCCGGGATAATTGTCAGGCGTATTGTAGCCATCGAGCTCGAGCGGGAGGTAGGTGTCGTCGTTGCGGATGCTTCCGGTGATTTTCAACGAACTGAGCCTGGCATTGACCGGGTTGGAAAGGATTATTTCAAAGTTCTCATCCTCCTCCCGCAAGGTATCGGCCAAAACGGGAACCTCAATCATCAGGCTGGTGACGCCGGGTTGGAACTCAAGTGTTCCGCTGACAGCAACGTAATCCCCTCCGGCCTTGGCAGTCAGGTCCTGCGTGTAGTAGTCCACGCTGACAGGCTTGTCATGGTCAAATTCAAGCCTCACCTCAAAGCTGAATTCACTGTTTTGATTGCCCTCGAACTTCGCCACGTTGTTGGCAAGCACGGAAGGCAATACCTCTTGATTATCCTTGTCCGGGTTGCAGGAAGGACTGAACAGCAACAAGGCCATTCCGAATAAATTGATCATATTCTGATGCATTTTATTTGATTTGATTTCTTTTATTCCGATACATAAATGAAACGCCAGATACCTGTGCCGAAATTCACCTGCAATTCCATCTCCGGTTTTCCATCCACTATGCCCCGACGGATGATGTCGTAGGTGACAGACTGCTGCGGGCTCGTCACTTCAGCACCATTGGCGACCTTGGGCAAACCCAGGAAGGCACCGAAGCCAATCACCTTCAGTTTCTCGACGCTGCCGTTGACAACTTCAAAATTATGTGTCCCGCTGCCCCAGGCTGCCTTGTCTGCTGGCAGGGCTGTTTCATCTATGCACTCGTAGTTAAAGCCCAGATAAGGCTCTGCAAAGATATTGCCTTTGGTGTCGTACTCCATCTGGCCTTCCTTTGAAAATATCCATTCGTCGTCAAAAGCGCAGGCCCTGGCTGCCACCTCAGCCTGGGGAAGGGCCCACCAGGTCGTGCTGGCATCGGCCGGTCCGACCCAAAGGGCACCTTCCACCGGCTTTAGCCTCCAGGTCTTATTGCCGCAGTCTGTCAGGAACTTGTACAAGGGATCCTGCTCGCAATCAAAGGGAGCATCCTCCGGAACCAGCAGGTTTTGCTGGGTGGTGGTAAAACCTCCCCGGGCAAAAACGGTCAGCGAGATGGTGTATTCTCCCTTCACCGGGTAATAGGCTTCGACGCTTTCACCGGTGGCTTTGACGCCATTGCCCAGGTTCCAGGTGTACTCGAATACCTCGGGCGTGGTGTTGCGCAGCAGGTAGCGGTTGGGCTCCGGCAGGGCTTCGACAGTAAAGGTGGCCTGGGCAGGCGGCAGGCCTATGTCGATCTTATCGTCTTCCTGCGGCTGGCAGCTGCAGATCGATGCGACGAGCGTAAAAAAGTACAGGTATTTTCTCATGACAATTTTTTTGTATTTCTTCATTGAGGCCGACGAATTTGTTTTCAATAGTTAGGGTTTTGCACCAGCGCCCCCTGCGACAATTCTATTTCCTGCTGTGGGATTGGCAGCACCTCGTGCTTGCCGACCTGAAAGCTGGGTAAAAAGGCTTCGGCCTGGCCGGTTCTGATGAGATCCCAGAAGCGGTGACCCTCGGTGGCCAACTCCAGGCGGCGCTCCCGGTAAATGGCGTTCAGCAAAGCTTCTCCTGTCAAATTGCCGGCATAGGGTTGCAAATCAACCCTGGTACGAACGGAGTTGAGGTACTGCCGAGCCTGCTGCTGGTCGCCGTTGCCCCTGACCAGGGCCTCCGCTGCCATCAATAACACATCGGCAAATCGGATTTCCCGGATATTGTCCGCCCATTCCAGCGCAATCACCCCGTCAGAAGCTGCATTTTCAGCAATTGGGGCATACTTTTTTATGAAATAATCGGTGTTCTGATAGCCGGCCGTATAACTGGCTCCTGCTTGCTTCAGGGCGTTCCCATCGATAATCGTGTGCTCGAAACGGGGATCTCCCTGCATGAAGGCCACCAGTTCTGGCGATACCGGACAAAAGCTCCAACCCGCCGCATACAGCGGCCCGGAATAATCGCGCATGCCGAAGAACTGGACGTTGTAGTTCCCCTCGGTTGCATTGTTAACCGGACCGGAAAGAAAACAGCAACCCCAGTCACCGGGGCGATTATCGGCGAACTGTATCTCAAAAACGCTTTCCGGCCCCCATTCATTCTCTCGCTTGAAGATGTCGCCATACTCAGGCAAGAGGAAGTAGTTCCCGGAGTTGATCACCTCTTCAAACAAGGCAGCCGCCTCGGGCATCCTGGCTTCGTTGTTTTGAAACAAAATGACTTTTCCCAGCATGGCCGAGACCGCACCTTTGGTCAGCCGGCCCAGCTCGGCGGGCAGAACGGTCTCGGGTAGATCCGGGCTGCCCTTGGCAGCACGGAGGTCTTGCTCTATTTGCTCATACACCTCGGCCGGCGAGGCTTGTTTCACAGTGAAAATGTCGTCGGCTGCTATGGGTTCCGTCAACAAAGGAACATTGCCAAACAAGCGAACCAGATCGAAGTAGAACCAGGCGCGAAGGGCCCTGGCCTCTGCAATCACACGGCCCTTGAAGCCGGGATCAAGGCCCTGCACTTCTTCTATTTTCTGCAGCAGCAGGTTGGCCCTGTAAATCCCGGCGTAGTATTTACGCCACAGGCCGCCTTGGGGGCCCAGCAAGGGGTTGAGCGAAAAATTGTCCCAAGCCACCCAACCTGGCTGGTCGGAGGCATCACTGCCGCCGGCAAGGCAGTCGTCCGAAGCTGCGTTCAGCAAGCCGAGGGTCATGGTCCAGCCGTCGGTGCCCTGCCAGCCCAGCACGTCGTAGGTGGCAACGAGGCCCTGGAAAAGTTCCTCTTCAGTCTTGTAAAAGTTGGATTCCAGCTGGATGCCGCGAGGCTCAAGCTCCAGAAAGTCCTTTTTGCATCCGGGCGTAACTGCCAGCACCAAAAAGAAAGCGAGCGCACTGATGGAAGCTGATTTTTTCATTTCTTGTATTTTATTGGTTAGTACCAAATGTAATGTTGAGACCCAGCAGGTAAAAGCGGGGCTGCGGGTAAATTCCCTTGTCAACCCCTGCACCGGCACCAATTTCCGGGTCGAAGCCCTTGTAGGCTGTGAATGTCATCAGGTTGTTTGCCGAGAAGTAAACCCTGGCGCTCTTGATGCCGGCGCGCCCGAGAAGGTCACTGGGAAGCCTGTAGCCCACTTGCAGGTTTTTCACCCGGAAGAAGGCACCATCCTGAAGCCAGAAGTCGCTGCTGCGGGTTAGGTTCTGGTTTCCGCCGGCCGGATCGCCATCCATGAGGTTCAGTCGCGGGAAATCGTAGGATGTCCCCTCCCCTGTCCAGCGCCCCAGCGCATCAGCCGTGAAGTTGGCCTTGGGCAGGTCAAAGCGCCGGGTGGCATTATAAATCTCATTGCCTGCCACTCCCTGCCCGAAGAGCACCAGGTCGAATCCTTTGTATTCCATGCGAAAATTGAAGCCATAGGTCCAGGCAGGGGTCGGATTGCCAATGATAGTGCGGTCAGCTTCATTGATGACGCCATCCTGGTTGACATCCACAAAGCGGATGTCGCCTGGGCGCGCGCTGGGCTGCAGCAACTGACCCTCCGCATTCACATGAGTTTCCACATCGGATTGGTTTTGGAAAAGTCCGTCGGTTTTGTACCCAAAAAAGGATTCGTAGGCATAGCCTTCCGCAGTT
>JBEAYO010000051.1:0-11995 GCA_041159285.1 Bacteroidota bacterium
TGCACGCCGCCGACCAACCTAAAAAACCCCTCCCCGGGAGGCTAGAGGCATCCGCATGAGGTCCTAAACAGTTATAAACAAAGATAATTCTCAGTTATGACATCAATTTTTAAATCCATACTCCTGGTAGCTGGCATGCTGTTACTCCCGCTTGTCATGCACGGGCAGTTCACCCTCAGCAAACAGGACGCCAGTGGTTGTGGCAAGAAGGATGGCAGCATTACTGCCACGGTCAGCATCTCGGGCAATATCCAGTTCTCGCTCGATGGTGGCGCCTTCCAGTCCTCCGGCACTTTCTCCAATCTTGGAGCCGGCATTTACACGGTGACGGCCAAGGAAGGACTGACCGGCTGCCAGACCTCCGAGACCGTCGAAATAAACGACGGGTCAGACCTTATGGTCACCGTCAGCGGAGGTGGCAGTTTTGAATTGTGCGGCGGGGGGAGCGCACCCGAGATTGTGCTTTCAGCAAGTGCCACCGGAGGTACCCAACCCTACCAATTCTCATGGCCAAACGGAACTCGCACAGTTTCAGCAGCCGGCAATTATACCTGCACCGTCACCGATTCCACTGGCTGCCAGGATGCTGGCAGTGCTACGGTTGTTGTCGTGCCCATACAATGCTCCAGGGATCCTAATGACATCACCGGCCCCACCGGCTTCAGCACCGACCGTTGGGTGGCCAAGAAGGATGTGATGCCCTACCTCATCCGCTTCGAGAACGACCCGCAGTTCGCTACGGCATCGGCACAGAAAGTGACGGTAGAATACCCCCTTGACGACCAGCTGAACCTATTCTCTGTCAGGCTCGGCAGCTTCGGCTTCGCCAACATGACCTTCAATGTGCCCGCCAACTCCACCTTCTATTCCCAGCGGCTCGACGTGCAGGATTCCCTGGGTATCTTCGTGGATGTCACTGCCGGCATTGACGTGGACGCTGGCAAGGCCTTCTGGATATTCGAATCCATCGATCCCGCCACGGGCCTCCCGCCCACCGGCACGAATGTCGGAATGCTGCCAGTCAATGACACCATCACTCGTCGCGGCGAGGGCTTCGTCAACTTCACCGCCAAGCCGAAAAACTCCGCTGTGACAGGAGATAGCATCACCGCCCAAGCTGTCATCGTCTTTGATGTCAATGAGCCCATCCTCACCAATGAATACCTCAACCTGGTGGACGCGGTGGCGCCAACCAGCGTGCTGGACAGCCTTCCGGCCTCCCAGGATTCCATTAAGATTCAGCTCTCCTGGTCGGGCCAGGACGACCCTGGCGGTACAGGTTTGCGGGAATATGCGGTTTTCGTTTCAGAGAACAGCAGCCCGTTCAACCTCTGGCAAGGCGGGCTGACCGACACAGCTGCCGTCTTCACGGGAGCCAGTGGCGGGGAGTATTCATTTTTCACCCTCGCCACCGACAATGTGGGCAATACGGAAGCTGCCAAGTCGCAGGGCGATTTCACCGTCAAGATAGCCAGAGATCCGCTGCTGCAGGTCACTTCCTTCAGCAAGCCCATCTATTGCCATGGCGACAGCTTGAGATTGTTATGGGACGCCAGCCAGGTGCGGGCAGTGGATGTGCTGGTCAGTAGCGGGACAGGGCAGCCGTTCTCGATGGTGGGCAACGACCTGCCGGTACAAAACAATGGCTTTGCCTGGCTGGTGCCCGGCACTTTTCCCGCTTGCAATCCCTGCTTCATGCTGGTGCGCGACACGACCACGGGCTCCCCCCTGACCGATACTGCCGCTTTTGCGGTGTCGCCGCCCCCTGTCGCCAGTGCCGGCAACGACGCTGCTATTTGCATCGGGGAGTATCTCCAACTCCAGGCCAGCGGCGGCACCAGCTACAGCTGGTCTCCTCCCGCGGGATTGAGCAACAGTGCGGTTGCCGCGCCCTTTGCCTCTCCCGCCAGCAGTACAGTCTATACGGTGCAGGTCACGGACGCCCTGGGCTGCAAGGATACCGATGAGTTGTTGGTAACGGTGCACTTGAAGGACACCACCTTCTTCAATATCATGGTATGCGACACGGGTACCGCCGGACTGGCCATCGACACCCTGGTCAATTACCTGGGCTGCGACAGTCTGATTATCACCACCACCACGTTTGCGGAACCCAATCTTGTGATTTCAGATAACAACCTGCCGGGCGGGGTCTATCGGTCGGTAGGCCCGCTGGTGTCCAATAATACGACCATCATGGCGGGAAGGGATGCCAAGTTTACCTCCGATACAAATATCACCCTTCAACCGCTGTTCACCGTCCAGGTGGGGGCATTGTTTGAAGCCAGGGTGGAGGTGTGTCCTCCGAGTTTCAACGGGCCCTTCGGCAGCAAGATTTTTAAACAAAAAAAGAAAAAGAAATAGGGGTTAATTCATCCTCCTATCCATTTTAGTTAAATTCATCACAAGGCAGCTTCAATGCCCTTATATTTGTATAAGGACAAAAAGCAATGCCATGGTTCAAATCGCCAACCCCATCTACGACGTCGTGTTCAGGTACCTGATGAAGGACGAGAAGCTAGCCAGACTGCTGCTCTCCGCCATCATCGGCAAGGAAGTGCTCAGCCTGGAATTCCGGCCTACCGAACATATACTCTCGGTGAGCGAGACACTGACCGTCCTGCGCATGGACTTCAGCGCCAGGATTGTTGACCCCGAAGGACGCCAGGAACTGGTGATCATCGAGCTGCAGAAGGCCAGGATGGTCAGTGACATCATGCGCTTCAGGCGCTACCTCGGCAACCAGTACGCCAACAAGGAGAATGTGTTCAGGGATTCGGAGGGTGAAGCCCAGGGCAGCCAGAAGGCCCTGCCCATCCTCAGCATCTATTTCCTCGGAGAACCCCTGCCGAAGATCAAGGCGCCGGTGGTGCGCGTCAACCGGATCTACACGGATGCTGCCACCGGCGAGCAGATACACGACAAGGAGGAGTTCATCGAGAGCCTCACCCACGACAGCATTGTCATACAGGTGCCCTACCTGAAGGGGCACCGGCGCAACGAGCTGGAGCAGCTCCTCTCCATTTTCGACCAATCCCTTGCCACTAATAACCGCAAATTGATGCTCATCGACGAGCTGGAGCTGCCAGCGCGCTATCACCCCCTGCTGCGGAAGCTGAACCAGGCCATGTCCAATCCCACCATCCGGGAGACCATGGAGGCGGAGGACGAGGTGGTGGAGGAGTTGCGGTTACTGGAGCGCCTCGTTTCAGACAAAGATGCGATCATAGGGAAGAAGGACGAGATATTGCAGGAAAAAGAGGCGATCATAGGGAAGAAGGACGAGATATTGCAGGAAAAAGAGGCGATCATAGGGAAGAAGGACGAGATATTGCAGGAAAAAGAGGCGATCATAGGGAAGAAGGACGAGATATTGCAGGAAAAAGAGGCGATTATCATGCAGCAACAGCAGCACCTGGCCCTCGCTGTCATGAAATCACATGCTGCGGGCCTGGACATCAGGCAGCTTACTGCGATATTCGACTTGGAGGAAAGTGAAATCCAGGCCCTGCTTATTAAACACGGGAGCAGTTAAAATATATAAAAATCCCCTCAAGACCACGGGGTATTCGGTCGGGCTTCGGCTGTGCTGGCTTCGGCTTCGCTCAGACACCGGCACCGTTTACTGCGCACTCTCCCTTGAGGCTGACTCAAAAGTCGCATTGGCGAGGCAACCTCCTGTGAAAAGAGCCTGCCCGGCCATCCTGAAACGACACCGGGGCTGCCACTTCTTCCCACCCGGCTTCCGCCAGGCGATGTGAAGAAGCGGCAGCCCCGGCCGTCATCGCATATACAGCTGCGCACGAGGGCCGCAGCCCTCGTGCTGAATTATCACATTCTGTTGACCACCAGTCGCTTGGTCACCAGGTTGTCTGCAATCATGATCCTCACCATATAAACGCCGCTGGCAGTGCCGGACAAATCCATTTCATAGTTTCCGGATGAAAGAATCGCCTCCGGCTGGGAGAACATGAGCTTTCCGTTCAGGTCGAACACCTGGATGGCAGCACTCGTAGCCTTCACGTCTTCCACCGACAGGGTGAACCTGCCGCTCGTCGGGTTCGGGAAAAGGCTGATGCGATTTGACATCTGCTGGTCTGTCACACTCACCACTGACTGGATGGTGTAGGCATACAGCGTGTTGCAACCATTGGCATCGGTGATGTATAACCTGTAGTCACCAGCGGACAAGCCGGAGATGTCCTCTTCATTGGAAATGACGGTGCCGCTGCTGTTCTGCCAGCTGAAGCTGTAAGGCTGCACGCCGCCCGACACGGTCACGTCTACGGCGCCATTCTGCTGGTTGCCAGTTTCATTGGTCAGTGCGACCAGTGTGGAAACCAGTGCAGCAGGCTCCTGGATAGTCACGCTTCCAGTCACCACGCAGCCAGTCGCATCCGTAACGCTCACACTGTAGGTGCCAGGGCCCAGGTCGGAAATCGAAGCGCTGGTGGCGCCATTGCTCCATAGGTAGGTGTAGCCGGCTGCGCCGCCAGTCATATTGGCTGAAACGCTGCCGTCTTTTTTTCCGAAGCAGGAAATACCTTCCCCTGAAAATTCACCGCTCATGGCCTCGGGTACTGTAACTGTGAACTCACAAACCGCTGTGTTGCCATTGGCATCCGTCACGCTGATGGACAGCGACGTGGTGCCTGTTGGGAATTCAGAACCGCTCGGGTAGTTCGTCGGGTACTGGTAAGACAGTGCATCCGAACAGTTGTCCAAGGCTGAGACGGCATACTCCCCGATCGGATTGCAGTAGGGCAGGACCATGTTTTGCGGGCATTCCACGGCCGGGGCCAGGTTGTCCACGATGGTCACGATGGCGGTGCCACTGACCTGGTTGCCGGCTGCATCCGCGATTGTCAGCGTGACTGGGTTGTCGCCGATGTGGTTGCAATAGAAGTCCCAGGCATCAATGGACATGGCGGTGATGCCGCAGTTGTCGGAGCTGCCATTGTCTATTTGGTCCGGGCTGAGGATCACATGGCCGAAGGCATCCAGTTCGAGGGTAATATTCTGAACGGCGATCTGCGGCAGGGTGTTGTCCTCCACCGTCACGGTAGCTGTGGCAGTGCTGACGTTGCCGCCCGCGTCGGTGACACTGAGCATGACCTGGTTCTCACCCAGTGTGCTACAGTCGAAGGAGCTGACATTGAGCAACATCTGGGTGATGGCGCAGTTGTCAGAGCTGCCGTTGTCCACCTGGTCAGGTGTGATGGCAGCCGTGCCATCGGCACCCAGGCTCAGGCTGATGTTCTGAGTAACCACCACAGGTGCCTCCTCGTCCTCGACAAGGACAGCTACTGCGAGGCTTACAAGGCATTCGTTGGCATCCGTCACGGATACCGTGTAGCTGCCGGGGGCCAGGTTTTGCAGCGATGGGCTGTTGGCGCCATTGGACCACTGGTAAAAGTAGTTGCCGTTGCCACCGTTGGCTTCCACGCTGATGGCGCCGTTGGACTCACCGCAGGCAGCATTGGTCAGGCCGGTAGCAGTCACCTCCAGTTGAGCGGGTTCTGTTATCAGAACCTGTGCTTCGGCGCCGCAGTTGACTGCGTCATTGATCGTAACAGTATAGTTGCCAGGTGAAAGATTGCTGACAGTGGCCGTCGTTCCGCCATTTGACCAAAGGTAGGTGAATGGGGAGAGGCCTGCGTTGATGACCACCGTGGCCTGTCCGTTGTTTTCGCCAAAACAGCTGACGTTGGAAGCGCTGACGCTGGCGCCCATGGCGCAGGCAAAAGGCGCTACGGGAACCGTCTGAACCGCCGTGCAACCGTTGGCATCCGTCACTGTGACGGAATAATTAGCGGACGGCAGGCCGGTGATGCTGGCAGTGGTGGCGCCTGTGTTCCAGAGGTAGGAGTAAGGCTCCGTGCCGCCAGTCGGATTAGCCGTGGCCGTGCCGTTTGCCCCGCCCTGGGAAGCTTCGCTGGTGGAGGTGGCATTCGGATTGAGCACCGGAGGTTCCTGAATGGAAATGGAGGAAATCACAGCGCAGCCATTGTCGTCAGTAGCTGTGACTGCGTACAACCCGGGTGTAAGGCCAGTGATAGACTGGGTGGTTTCGCCATTGGACCATTCGTAAGAGTTCGGCTCTGTGGCATTGTTCAGGGTGATGAAAGCCACGCCGTCATTGGCGCCGTTGCAGCTGATATTTTGTCCGGAAATTATCGCACTGAGAGCACAGCCGAACTCGTTCACTGTCACGGTCTGTATCTGGATGCAGCCGTTGGCATCGGTAGCGGTCACCGTGTAAGCGCCGGGCGCCAGGTTTTCTATGGTTTCCGTGCTGGCCCCGTTGCTCCAGGCGTAAGAATAGGCGGGCGTGCCGCCGTTGAGGGATGCCGTGGCCGTGCCATCATTCACGCCGGGCGTGGTCTGGGCCGTGGCAGTGGCGCTGAGAATGAGCGCAGCGGGTTGGGAGATGACAGCCTCCATGGTGGCAGTGCAGCCTTCAGCATCCGTGACGACGACGGTGTAGGTGCCGGCGCTCAGGTTGCTGATGGCTTCCGTGGTGGCACCGTTGGACCACTCATAGGTGAATGGAGCGACTCCGCCGGCCAGTGCCGTGGCGGCGCCGGTGGCGGTGCCGAAGCAGCCGACGTTGGTTTGAGCCGAGATTTCTGCCGTTGCGGGCGGTGCCTGGATCACTGTGGCTGAAGCATCGCTGGTGCAGCCGTTGTTGCCGTTGGTGACCACCAGGGTGTAAAGTCCTGCTGCGTCAACGGTGGGTGTGAGGGAGTTGGCGCCGGAGACGATATTGCCATTAGCGGTGCTCCACTCGTAGCTGAACTGGCTGCCCGTGGAGGAAGCCGTGCCGTTGAGCACCACAGAGGTAGCTGCGCAGTTGAGGGAGGCATTGTTGCCAGCTGAGGCAGTCGGTGCCGTGGTGTTCTGATTGACGACGGCCGTGGCGCTTCCCGTGCAGCCATTGGTGCCGGTCACCACGAGCTCATAGTTGCCCGTGCTGGTGGCCTGCGGATTTTGCTCATTGGAGGTAAAGCCGTTGGGACCGGTCCAGGCGAAGCTGGAGCCCGGGACGTTGGAGCCGCCGCTAAGTGCTACTGCGGAAGCAGTGCAAGTAAGCGTTCCGCCGCTGGCTTGTGCTTCCGGCGGTGTATTGTTTTGGATGACCTGTGCAGAAACGGACTGCGTGCAGCCGTTGGCGGGGTTCGTCACCACGAGATTATAGGTGCCTGTGCTGCTGACCACAGGTGCCTGTTGGTTGGAAGAGTAGCCAGCGGGGCCGCTCCAGGCATAGGTCACGTTGGGCGTGGTAGAGTTGCCCTGCAGGGTGATGCTGGCGTTTATGCAGTTGATTTCGCCGGCCGTTGCCGAGGCATTGGGTGGCGTGGTGTTGGCCTGCAGCACGACGGTATCCTTGGCTACACAGCCGTTGGCGTTGTTGGTGACAGAGAGGATGTAGCTGCCGCCGGCATTGACCACCGGAGCCAGCGTATTGGCGCCGGAGACGATGTTGCCGCCTAGGGTGGTCCAAAGGTACTGGATGTTCGTTCCCGTGGAGGAACCTGTGCCCGACAGGGTGGTCTGCGGTTGGTTACAGCTCAGCGGGTTCGCGTTGGCAGTCTGAGCCACTGGTTGTGCCGTATTGGCGGTCACTGTGACGGTGGTGACGGCCGTGCAGGCGCTGGAAGTATTGAGCACCAGCAGTTGGTAGGTGCCGGGAGCGCTCACCACGCAGCTGTTCAGGGTGTTTTCACCGGAAACGATATTTCCGTTGTTGGTGGTCCACAAGTAGCTCAGGTTGGGACCTGTGGAAGAGCCGTTGCCGCTCAGGGTTATCGTAGTGTTCTGGCAGTTGAGCTGGCTGGGTGCAGATGCCTGTGCCGTAGGCGGCACAGCGGGGCCGACGACGATGTTGCTGGCTACGCTGGTGCAGCCCTGCAGGTCAGTCACGGTGCAGCTGTAAGTGCCCGGCTGGAGGTTGAACTGGAAGGATTGGGTAGAGCCGTTGTTCCAGAGGAAGCTGTAGCCACCGGAGCCGCCGGTGCCCCCGACCTCTGCAGTGCCGCCGATGCCGTTGCAGCCAGCGGGGTTGACCGACATCACCTGGGCCTGCAGCGGGGCAGCAGGCTGGCTGACGGTGATCGGGCCATATTCCACGGTGCCACCCAGCTTGCCAGTGATGGTGACGGAGTAGCTGCCGGCCGGCAGGTTGGAGAGGTTCTGCGTGGTGGCACCATTGCTCCAGTTATAGGTAAAAGGGGCAATGCCTCCGTTTTGGTTGAGCTGTATGGCTCCCGTGCTGTTGCCATAGCAGCCGATGTTCGTCACGCTGGCTGAAGTGATGGATGGCGCAGAGCAGCCCACAGCGAAGTTCCACAGCCCTGAGGTTCCCACCTGTCCAACCTCGTAGATTTTCTTGTCGGGACAAATTCCGTAGATGGTTGGGTAGTACGCGATGGCGTAAGCTGACGTTTGCGAGGCATTGTCAATGATGGGGTAGGGAGTACCCTGGACCCAGTTGCCTTGGGTGCCGCCAACGCAACCAGCCGGGCCGTAAAGGCAGGCCGTGTTGGTGTTAGCATCCCCCTCAATCATAAAGGCCATTACGTCGTTCGAGCCGGGAGGGCCGTAGTTGTTGTGGAGATTCTTGAAGGCGTTGGAGTTGTGGTAGTTCCAGCAGGGGCCACACCAGGTGGCGGAGAAGTCCAGGAACACCACTTTCTGATTGTTCAGGTAATTATACAAGGTATGGGATGTCCCGTTGAGGTCTGACATGGTCCAGTTGGGGGCGATGGAGCCGTTGGACAACTGCCCAAGGGCCAGCGGGATTCCCAGGAAGAACAGAGAGAAGTTTAGTAAAAATTGCTTCATAATAGTTGATTGTTAACAATTTATGTGTGAGAAAAAAGAAACAGCTGCTATAGATTACCAGGTCAGGGTAGGTTTTTAGAAGAAAATTCGGAGAAAAATAGCTATATCAAAATAAAGTGCCAAATTTATTTTGCAGCAAAGTCAAAAATTGTCGAACAACGACCATTGTCGATTTAACGAGCCGGGGGGAGCTGTGTTTCATTGTCAGCGACCTCAAAAGCTTGAAACCGGACTTGCAAGGCATTCAAATCCCTTAGAACCCTCTAAGATCAATGTCATGACTTCCCCCCAAAATGTCACCATACCTTGGTGATAAAAATCAACTGCCCCCCGCCTGCTCCTCCTTAAATTTGGTGCCTGTCCCTCAAATAACACAAAGGCTTCCGTTTAACATTCAATGAACACGCCATGAATCCTGCAAGTCAACTCCACTGGCGCCCCATTAGCGCCATCTTCCTGAGTCTGCTCATCCTGTTCTACACCACAGGATGCTCTTACTTCAACGTCAGAACGGCCAGTACGAATGAACTGCCCAAGCTGGCAGAAATCGGAAAATCCTACAACTACTTCATCCTTCACACCGGAGAGAATCAGAATGGACTGCATGACCTCAGACTCGAGGAAGGCTTCCTGAAAGGAAATTTGGTGGCCGAGCCGGATGTCCCCGTCCACTACTACAAGGGCAGGTCATACCGCTACAGGCCGTCGGAGGAAAAGAGCATCCTGCATGAGGTACATATTTACCTGAAAAATGCAGGTATGACTTACAAGCCCGGCGAAGTGGAGATCCCGATTGAGGAGATCCGCGAAATCGTCGTCATTGACCCTGACACCGGCACTACCGTCGTTTCTTACGTTTTCACCACCGCTGGAATCGTCGTCGCCACTCTCCTCCTTCTCTCCGTTATCATCCTTCTCGCCAAAGGCTCTTGTCCCTATGTTTACACCTTCAACGGCCAAACCTTTGTCTTTGAAGGAGAGACCTACAGCGGGGCGATATTCAGAGGGCTGGAGCGAGACGACTGCGTCCCCTTGCCCCACCTGAAGCCCGATGACGGCCTCTACAAGGTCAGGATTGCCAACGAACTCAAGGAGCGTCAGTTCACTAATCTGGCCAACCTCACGGCAGTCAACCACCCTGCCGGCACGCGAGTGCTGCCTGATGCTTCCGGCGCGCCTCGCCTGATCACCCGTCCTAAGCTTCCCCTGGAGGCCACCACCGAGGGGGGACTTTCCTACGCCAGCCAGATGGCAGCTGCCGACCATGATGTCTTTATGTTCAATGAGGACACTGACTCCAACCGCCTCTACCTGACATTCGACAAACCAGCGGAGGCCAGGCGCGCAAAGCTGGTGCTCAACCTGAAAAACACCCTCTGGGGCGACTTCGTGTACGGGGAGTTCAGCAAGAAATTCGGTGCCACTTATATGCAGTGGATTGACAGGCAGAACCAAATCCCCGCAGAGGATCTGCCTCATCCCAATGGCCGGCCGGACTTTAAACTGGTCGCTTCCCTTAAAACAACCGATGGCTGGAAGGAAATTGCCCAGCTACAGCCCGTAGGCCCGATGGGGAGCCGCAATGTGGTAATTCCCATGGACTTGCCGGCCGAAGAGGCTGACAAGTTACAGATCAGGCTCTCTTCCGGTTTCATGTTCTGGGAAATTGACCAGGCGGCCATGGACTTCACCGAGGATGACGGCCTGGACTTGATTACCCTTCAGCCGCTTCGCGCTTTTGGTTCTGGCACAAGGGATTCAAAGGCTGCCCTTTCCCATGCCGATGACCTTTATCTCGAACAATTGCAAACCGGAGAAGTTACGGAGCTTCACTTCCAGGTGCCCCCTCCGCCTTCAGGTATGGAGCAGTCCTTTTTCCTCCACACCCGGGGCTACTACAACCACGTGCGGGACTACACCGGCCTGCCTGACCTGGAAGCGCTGGAACCTTTCAAAAAACCTGGGTATTTCAGCCGGTTTTCCAGGGAACTCTACCGTGAAATGGCCAAAGAAGAGGCTTTGGCCAGGGTTAATAAAACACAGTCATTGATCCACTCAAATTAAACGAGAATGGTTAAGATTCAGGAAAAACAAGCAGCTGTCGTACTCCCGGACCTCTCTCCTCCGTTGATTTCGGGGGCACTGGGGCGCCACCTGGTGCGCGCAAGGTTACTATTCCAGGTGTTCAGGCGGGTTTACGCCCAGCACCGGAGTATCCTGGGCAGTGTGCAGCAGATGCGTGCCCTGGCCGCAAAGAACCGAGAGCATCATCAAACCGGTTTGATGGGAAAAGTGGCAAAGGTGGATGGTCGCTATTATTGGCGCCTTTATTCACCAGGCGCGCCTTCGGTGGCTGCCAGGAAAATATTTGATTATGAGATCGCCCTGGCTTCGGGAAAGCAACCGGCCGATCATTTGCGGCTTCTGATGGTCGGCATCACGAAGAAATGTCCGCTTCAGTGTGAGCATTGCTATGAATGGGATAACCTGAACCAGCGGGAGGTGCTTTCGCGGCAGGACCTCGTGGACATCGTTCAAAAGTTCCAGCAATCTGGCACCAGCATCCTATGGTTTGGAGGCGGCGAGCCCATGATGAGGCTGGACGACATGATCCACGTCCTCGAACAGGCGGAAGCTACCACTGACTTCTGGGTCGTCACTTCTGGTTACCGCCTGGATGAAGCGGCGGCGGCACGGCTTAAAGAAGCGGGCCTGACCGGGGTGGTGGTGAGCATAGACCATCATTTGCCGGAACAACACAACGCCTTCCGGCACCATCCGAACGCCTTTGCCTGGGCGGTGCAGGCCTGTGAAAATGCCAGGAAAGCCGGTCTGGTCACAGCATTGTCGCTTTGCGCCACCCGCGAATTCACAACGGAGGACAACCTCCGTCAATACATGGAAATGGCCAGGCGCCTGGGCGCTGCCTTTGTACAGCTGCTGGAGCCCAAGGCGGTTGGCCATTACGCAGGACGGGACGTCAAGCTACTGCCCTCGCAGCTGGAATTGCTGGAGAAATTATTCCTGGAATACAACACTTCTCCTGCTTTCAGGGACTATCCCATCGTGGATTACATAGAGTTTGCCTACCGGCGGGTGGGTTGCATGGGCAGGGGGGCCAGAAAGTTGTATGTGGACACCAATGGGAATG
>JBEAYO010000052.1:0-11988 GCA_041159285.1 Bacteroidota bacterium
TTTGCCGCCTCCGGCGGCGGAATAAAATAAGGAATGAATGCCCAATTTTTTGATTTTGCTTCGCAAAATCAAAAAAATGGGCATTCATTCAAAATATTTCTTGGCGGCGCCAGCCGCCAAGGGTCTTTTGAGGCAGCCTCGACTTTTGAGCCAGGCTCGGGGTGGAAGCTGCCTTGTGAAAACATCTTAGTGACAGCCTTCGATTGCCAACGGTCCGGCACCAACAAAACTGTGCTGCGATCAGCGCGCATAAGGTTGTTCTCCGCCTTTTCCACAGGCGTTTTTTTATATGATTTGACCCTCCGAAGGGGTGCTCACATAGAATTTCTTTATCTTTGCCCCATGACTGAACAAATACTCATTCTCGATTTTGGCTCTCAATACACTCAGTTGATAGCCCGCAGGGTACGGGAGTTAAACACTTATTGTGAAATAGTACCCTATAACAAAGTACCTGAACTGGACGATAGCATTAAGGGAATCATCCTGTCGGGCAGCCCCTTCTCTGTAAAAGAAGAAAACGCGCTTCGTCCCGACTTGAGCAAGCTTATCGGAAAGCGGCCGGTGCTCGGCATCTGCTACGGCGCCCAACTGATTGCCGACCAATACGGCGGCAGTGTCGCGAGGTCTGATAAAAGGGAATACGGGCAGGCAAGGCTTCAGCTCTTTCATTCCGATGACGCTTTTTTGAAAGGCATACCGCAGGACACTCAAGTGTGGATGTCCCATGGCGATTCCATCCTGGAAGTGCCGGCACAGTTTGAAATCCTGGCTGGCACAGGCTCCATACCAGTCGCTGCATACCGCTCCAAGCCTGGGGCCTTTGATTACCCAGTGTACTGCCTGCAGTTCCATCCAGAGGTCACGCACAGCCTGGATGGCCTTGCCATGCTGCGAAATTTTGTGCATTCCATTGCAGGATGCTCAGGCGCATGGACGCCAGCCCACTTTGTAGAAGAAAAGATAGCGGGATTGCGCCAGCAAATCGGCAGCGAAAAGGTCCTCATGGGGCTTTCCGGAGGAGTGGACTCAACCGTAGCCGCTGAGTTGCTGCACAGGGCCATTGGTGACCGGCTGATCTGCTTCTTTGTCGACAACGGCCTGCTACGCAAGTATGAATTTGAAGAGGTGTTGGCATCCTATCACCAAATGGGGCTTAACGTCACCGGCATAGATGCTAAGAACAGATTTTACCGGGAGCTGGCCGGTGTTACGGATCCTGAAAAAAAACGAAAAATCATCGGCCGTGTCTTTATCGAAGTATTTGAAGAAGAGGCAAATAAATTGGAAGGCGTCACCTGGCTGGGACAAGGTACCATCTATCCCGATGTCATTGAATCCGTCTCCGTGCACGGGCCCTCCGTCACTATAAAATCCCATCACAATGTCGGCGGGCTGCCCGATATCCTGAAGCTGAAAATCGTAGAGCCGCTTCGAATGCTCTTCAAGGACGAGGTTCGCAGGGTGGGGCGGGAACTTCGCATCCCAGGCGAGATCCTGAACCGGCATCCCTTCCCGGGGCCGGGACTCGGGGTTCGCATACTCGGGGATATCACAGCGGACAAAGTCCGGCTCCTGCAGGAGGCTGACGCGGTATTCATCAGGCAATTGAAAGAAAGCGGCCTTTACCACGAGGTCTGGCAGGCGGCTGCCATCCTGCTCCCGATCCAGTCGGTGGGAGTGATGGGAGATGAACGCACCTATGAGAAAACGGTGGTGCTGCGTGCCGTTAATTCGAGCGACGGGATGACTGCTGAGTGGAGCAGGCTGCCGCATGATTTTCTCGCTAGCGTTTCCAATGAAATTGTTAACACAGTCAGAGGCATCAACCGGGTGGTTTACGACATCAGTACCAAACCGCCTGCAACGATTGAATGGGAGTGAGGGCATGTTAAATTTCTTCTGCCTGAAAACCAATATTTTAATACCTTTGATAAAAGTGCGTTTTCCGTGCTGGATTTCTGCCCGCATTCAAACGTCAAAAGTCTTCTTATGAGCATGCTATCTATTATGCCCTGCTTTCGCCTCAAATGGGTGTCACAGACCATTGCCATCCTGCTGTTGGCATCTGCGGCTGCCTCCTGTGAGTGCTTCAAGCCGGCAAGGGAATCTTCAAAAGACAAGATATACAGCGACGATGCTGTCGGCGATCTCCAGAGCAGCAGAGTTTTCGATCCGACCACTGGCGAATGGCGCACCGTGCGCACTGCCACCGGAAAAATGGACACCGTCAAGTGGACCAGTCTTCCTGAGGATCGTTTCCCGCCTGTGACCACACCTGCAAAATTCCCCAACGGCGGGGCAAAGGAACCTGCCCCCGGTGGAAAGCCGCTTGCAAAGCCTTCCGGTAAAGCATTCGATGTGAGGATGATGCTTCCTTTCCTGACCCAACGCAACACGGCCGCCGCTACGGACATTGATCCGGAGTCGCGCTGGGGCATTCAATTCTATGCTGGGGCGAAACTGGCCTACCAAGCCCTGGAAGCCGCCGGAACCAGCCTGAATATCACTGTCAACGACACGGAAAGCAGCAGCGACAAGCTAACAACCATTCAACGCAGCGAATCTTCAGCTCGTTCAGACCTGATCATCGGTCCCTACAAGCGCGAGCAAGTTAGTCAGATGGCCCGCTTTGCGAAGGAGAATAAAATCCCGCTGGTCGTTCCTCATACCGCCCAGATGGGAATGACAAGCGCCAACCCCTACTACATACAGGTAAACCCTTCGCTGAAGAGCCACTGCGAAGCAATTCTGAAGCATGCCCGACGCCGGCATGCCCGCGAGGATATCGTCCTTGTGGTCAGGGATGATCCAGACGAAAAGGCCCGTCTGAAATATTTCCAGGATGCCAGCGCTATCCTGGAAGGCAAACGGGAAGGCTCCAAACTGAAGGAATTCATTGTCCCGGCGAATCTCAACAACATTTCCGTGGATGCCTTTATCCGCAGCGGCAGGACCACTGTGTTCATCGTGCCGTCCTGGTCCAACGAGCCCTTCGTTTACTCCCTCCTGCGTCAGTTGATGATGAAAAAGTCGGAGGGCGATGATATTGTCGTCTATGGCATGCCCATGTGGATAGACTACGAACAGGTGGATTTCGAATATTACGAACGGCTGAACGTTCTGGTGAGCAGCGCCTCTTTTGTGGACAAGTCGAATGAGCAGGTGCGAGAATTCAACAGGAGGTTTTATGAAGCTTATGGAACAATCCCTACCGATGAGGCCTACCTGGGATACGACATCATGTACTTTTTCGGGACGGCGATGAACAAGTGGGGAGAGGCTTTTTACGAAAAAATTGACCGGGAAAACTTCTCCGGACTTCGCGGGAAGTTCCAATTCCAAAGGGTGGTGCTGGAACCTGAAAAACACCGTGAAGATTTGGATTTTGTTGACCAGATGGAAAACTCCTTCGTCCACATCCTTCAATTCAAGGACTATCACTTCCAGCCGGCGGAATAAACCAAACCCAGCGCTGCTGCATGCAACAAAGACGAAAAGAAAAATTCTTCGAGGTGGCTCGCCGCAGGCAGCCAGATTTGACAGTCATCCTTGAAAATGTAACGGACATGCACAATATCGGGGCTGTTCTCCGGTCCTGTGACTCCACCGGAATTGCCGAAATTTTTGTTCTGCACACCGAACCTCATCTTCAAACCGATTTTGTTGTGGTGGGAAAACGCACGTCCATGGGCACCCGAAAGTGGGTTGAAGTCCGATATTTTACGGATTTGCAAGCCTGCTTTGACAAGGTGCGAGCCCAATATGGCCACATCCTGGCAGCACAACCAGGAGCTTCTTCCCAGCAGCTCTACCAGTTAGACCTCACACAACCTCATGCCCTTTTGTTTGGCAATGAACACAGCGGGCTATCTGCAGAGGCGCTGCAAAAGGCAGACGGGAACTTTTTCATTCCCCACATGGGCATGGCGGAAAGTCTCAATATTTCTGTTGCCTGCGCTGTCACCGTTTATGAAGCCTATCGCCAAAGAGCCTTGAAGGGCTATTACGAAACACCTTTCCGTCAAAGCCTTCAGGAACAGGACGCCCGCATCAATGCCTACCTGGAAAAGCACGAACAACGCGGAGGAGGAAAGCTAGTTGTCTATCGGGAGGGTTGAAGAAGTGGTCACCCTTTGTGGCTCGAAGTCGTTCTTCAGGCTCCTGAAATCCACCTGGGTGACCGCCGAGACTCCCTGCTCAGCCATGTAAACGCCGTAGATGGTGTCCACAGCCGCCATGGTTTGCTTGTTGTGGGTGACGATGATGAATTGCGAATCCTTAGAGAATTCCTTGATGATGTTGTTGAACTTGTCGATGTTGGCATCGTCCAGCGGAGCATCTACCTCGTCAAAAATACAGAAGGGAGCCGGCTTCAGCAAATAAAGTGCAAAGAGCAGGGCCGTTGCTGTCAATGTTTTCTCTCCGCCTGACAGCTGACTGATGGTCTGGGGGCGTTTTCCCTTTGGCTTGGCTACAATCTCAATGCGGCTTTCCAAGGGGTTCTCACCGTCCAGCATGATCAGGTCCGCGGCATCATCCATGGTAAAGAGGCTTCTGAAGACGTCTATGAAATAGAGCCGGACTTTGCCAAATGCATCCAGGAACTGCACCGTCGCTGTTTCTTCTATTTCCTTGATGGTCTGCAGGAGGTCCTCCTTCGCCTTGAGGATGTCAGCCCGCTGGGTGGTGATGAGGTCATGTCGCTGCTTCATCTCGTCATAGGCCTCTACGGCCATCGGGTTGATGTCGCCGTAGTTATCGAGCCTGCTTTTCAGGCGTTCTACCTTTATCTGGAGTTCTGTCTCGTCCCCTTGCTCCCTATCCTGGGGACTCAGGGCCAGCGCCTCATGGTCGTTGATGGAGAGGCCGAATTCTATGCGCAAGCGCTCAGTCAGTGAACTCAGTTGGTACTTTACCTCATTGAAGTTATCCCGCAGTTTGTTGATCAGGATCTGAAGGTCCTGTGATTTCCGGGTGGTTTGTCGCAGCTGGTCCTCTATTTCATGTGCGTTGCCCCGGACCTTGTAATATTCTTGTTCGGCCTCGCTCAGCTGTCCCTCATTTAACTTTCGCTCCTCGTAGGCTGCCAATAACTTTTTCTGCAGCTCCTCCAGTTCGTCGTGGATTTTGACGAGCTCTGTCGCAGCTTCTTCCATGTTGCGCTGCCCGGCCTGGAGCAGGGCCTTGGTTTCCTCCAGCTGCTTTTCCCTGAAGGCGAGTTCCCGCTGCGTGGCTCCGACTTTATTCTGCTGCCGGATAAATTCGATATTCCTGTTGTTAAAGGTTGAACTGGCCTCGCTGAGCTGCTCCGCCACCTGGCGGTAAGAGACATCAGCGCTTGAAATTATCTTCCTTGCCTCGACAGCCCGGTTCATCTTATCCTCCAGGGATTTTTCTATCGCGGCGTTGGCCTCCTCCAGCGCCTTGATTCTTCCTTCGATTTGCTCGCGCCGGAGGCCTACCTCGCGAAGATAGGTTTCAAAGCTTTCCAGGCGTGCTACTAACGAGGCGCGGTCCCTGGAGACGCGGTTGATTTCAGCCTGTTCCCGCTGAATTTCCTGCTTGAACTGATGAACCTTCAGCTCCTCAATTTGCTTCTTCAATTGAAACAGTTCCCCGGACAGCTGATGTTCTTCCTCCTCGGAGCGCTTGATGGAGTTTTCCAGTATTTCCAGGTTCTTTTTTCTTCCGATTTTTTTTCCTTCAAACAATCCCACGCTGCCGCCGCCCAAGCTCCGTCGCTGTTGGATGAACTGCCCGCTCTGAGCCAGCAGTATCAAATCGTCGTACACCCATTCCTTGCTGATGTCGTCACGTTCAAGCAGGGCCACTTTATCAAGCAGGTATTCCAGCAAGTTCCGGTAGGCGGGGTCGCATTGCACCAGTCCCGCCGCAGGTTTTACCTCTGCCGGCACCATGACGACCGGCGGCGTATAGTCCTTGAAGGCATCCAGCAGGAAGAAATTAGCCTTTCCCTTTTGTGCGGATTGAAGCAGCCCGATTGCCACCCTGGCCTCCTCCAGATTTTCCACTACGTAGTAATTGAGGTAGGGCTCCAGGTAGTTTTCAATGGCTACCCGGTAAGCAGCATCCACATAGATGAGGTCAGACAAAAGGGGAGCTCCCTTGCTCCAGTTTTTGGTATTGCTCAGGAAGCGGATGCTTTCGGGAAAGCCCTCCAGGCTCTCCACCATGCTTTTGGTGAGTTTGTATTCATTGCGGCGGGCATCCAATTCCCGATGGATTTTTTGGATTTTACCTTTTAGATCCTCCAGCTGCGTTTCGCTCTGTGCTATTTTTTCCCGCCGCTTTTCCTCTTCCCTTTCCAGTTCGTCCAGGCTTTGCCGGTGAGTAGCTTCCTCCTTTCCCAGTGCTTCAGATTTTTCTTTCAAAGAACTGATTTCCTGCCGGCGGTTGATCAAATCTGTTTCGTTAGCTGTCAAATCGTGCCGAAGGGATTCGATTTGATTAGAGTTAACCGCTTTCTGCTTCTCCAGATCGTACAATTCCTTTTCGACGTGTTGTTGCGACTGCATGATTTGGTCCAGTTCCGATTTCATGCTGCCGTGGCTCTGGCGGATTTCTTTCAATTTGTTTTCTGCCTCTTCCAACTGCCTTTCCAGGCGGGCTTCCAGTCGCTTGTCTTCTGTCAGGCTTTCCCTGTAAACCTGGGTTTCCTCCTCCAGAGAGGTCACCCTGCCCCGGGCATTGTTGATCTGCTCCTGCAATTTGTGGCGATTGGCCTCCACAAAGACAGCCCGCTGCTCCAGCACTTTTTTTTCATTTTCCTGGTCCCGGATGCTGCCGATCAGCTGATTGAGCGCCCGCTGCTTGTCGCTCAGGGCCTTTTCCTTGTCCAGGTTCTCTTTCCTTCCTGCCTCCAGCCGGGCCTCCAGTTGCCTGATGTCGGCTTCTGCCCCACGGTATTGGTCCTCCTCAGCAGCCAGTTGAGCCTTGATGGACTTGAATTTTTCCTTCAGCGTTTCAGCGCGAAGGGCTGCCAGTTTGATGCTCAGCTGTTTGTATTCCTCCTTGATCTCGAAATAGCGCTTGGTCCGCTTTGCCTGTTGCTCCAGTGTCTTTAGATTGTTATTCAATTCGAACAACAAATCTTCCACCCGCTCAAGGTCGTCTGTGGCGCTTTGAAGCTTGGAGAGTGTCTCCCGTTTCCTGACCTTGTATTTCGAGACGCCGGCTGCCTGCTCAAACATCCTTCGCCTGGCGTTGTCCTTGTCCGACAGGATCTCGTCCACCATTCCAAGCGCGATGATGGCATAGGAATTGGAACCGATGCCGGTATCCATGAAAAGATTGGTGATGTCTTTCAATCGGCATGCGACGCCGTTGAGCAGGTATTCGCTCTCTCCGCTGCGGTAAATCCTCCTGGTGATGGCAATGTTGCTGTATTCGGTAGGAAGCAGGTTCCTGGTATTGCTGAAGGTGAGGGTAACCTGCGCCATGCCACTTTGCTTGCGCTTTTTCGTGCCGTTGAAGATGACATTGGACATGTGGTCCAGGCGCAATTCGCTGCTCTTTTGTTCGCCCAAGACCCAGCGGATGGCATCGACAATGTTGCTCTTGCCGGAACCATTGGGGCCGACAATGCCGATGACGTCCTCATGGAAGTTGATGACTGTTTCTTCCGCGAAGGATTTGAAGCCTTTTATCTCTAAGGTTTTGAGTCGCATAACGTTAAAAGGAGGGCGAAGATAAACAATTCGCGCTGAATGGCATAATCAAGGGGTGTTTTTAAGTATTTGGTTTCCGCCGACTGTTACGGCGCTTGCAGTAGGAAAAACAGCCTTGAATACTGTTTCCAGGAAATCAGATGTTTCCCGCTGGTCTTCCTCCAGCAGATAAAGGCGGTTGACAAGTACCAGCCCACCTTTCTTGAGCAGATTTTTCAAACTTTGCAGAAAATCGGCTTGTCCGAATGCCGGCGGCACTTTGTCGTCCAGGAAAATATCGACTATGACCAGGTCGAATTGTTGTTGGCTATTTTCCACATAGGCCATGGCATCACCGGTTTCCAGGTGCACGGGCGATTGCAGAGATGGCAGGGTGTAGCGGCGCGCCCAGCCTGAAATCACAGGGTCCAGTTCCAGGCCTACATATTGGAATTGCCGCTTAAAGGTTTTCTCGATCATGTAGGGCACGCTGCCCAAGCCGAAACCCAGGAGCAAGACCACTGAATCGGCCGGGATACTGCTCCAGTCAAACCGCTGGAAGAACCTCCTGAAATTGTCGTACCTCAGGCCATAGGAATAGATGGCATTTTTCGTACTGAGGCAATACTGCCCTTTGCGAAGACACAATTCCAAGTACGGATTCTCAGTTGTGGCGGCTTTTTCAAGCGGTATATCCACCAGGTAGCTGAGCAAAATCTTCCAGTCTGCTTGCATGTATAGTGACACTGTTGTAATTCGGGTCAGCGGTCAGCCAGACTCTGAGAGCCGGTAGAACTTCCTGCCCGTCGGCTCCTGTTGTTCCCAGCCGCGGAAGCGGGCTGTTTCCTCAAATATTCTCATCAACAACAGCCGGTCCTCGGTGGAAAGGAGTTGGTTGCGAACCTGCATCATCCGGTCGATGGCGTCGAATGCCTTCTCAGGAACATAGGTAGCCAGGTTGTCATGGCCTCCCCAGGAGAAGGAAGGGATGTACTTGGGAGAGAAATCTCCTCCAAAGATATTGCAGCAAATCCCGGTGATGGTGCCCGTATTGAACATGGAATTGATGCCGCACATGCTGTAGTCCCCCATGAATAGACCTGCCTTGAGCTGCCCGCTGGGTTCATATATGCCGGAGATGTAATTCCAAATCCTCACCTCGCTCCAGTTGTTTTTTAGGTTGGAACAATTGGTGTCGGCTCCCAGGTTGCACCATTCCCCGATCACTGAGTTCCCCAGGTAGCCGTCGTGTCCCTTGCTGCTGTTTCCCATCATCACCACGTTTTTCAATTCTCCGCCAATGGTGCAACCCGGCCCTGCGCTGGTACCTCCGTAAACCTTGGCGCCCATTTTCACCACCGCTCCCTCACCCAGGGCAAAGGGTCCCCGGATCATGGCACCCTCCATGACTTCAGCGTCTTTGCCGATGTAGATGGGGCCTTCTGCAGCGTTCAGGAAAGTTCCTTCCACCCTGGCTCCTTCCTCCAGGAAAATATTTCCCTTGCCAGTGACGATGTTGGTGCTGCTGAGAGGCTGAGACTGCCGGCGGGAAGTCAGTAGTTTGAAATCAATGGAAAGCGCCGCCTCGTTGAGCAGATAGATGTCCCACAAGCGGCTGATTTTCATCAGGTGCGTATCCTTGACTTCGTAGCTGGATAGTTCCTCGATGTCGTCCTCCATCAAGCGGTTGAACTGGCTGTGGTCCAGAATCGCAGCTATCAATTCCCCATTGTGGACCAATGCTTCGCCATTTCCGATTTGTTGGATCAGGGAAATAAGTTCCGGATTGGGCAACACGGAGCCATTGATCAGGAAGTTGCGCTCCGAGATAGTGATGTCGTATTTGTCGGACAAATACTCCTGGGTGATGTAAGAAGCTTTGCCTCCGAGGGCCATTTCCCAGCGCTCCCGGTTGGTGAGAATGCCCATTCTGATTTCACAGACCGGCCTGATGAAGGTAAAAGGGAGGAGGTAATCTCTGGTTTCGTTGTCAAACAGGATGATATTTTTCATGCCTTTTGGATATGTTGTTGTTTCACAGGATGTTAAACGATTTCCATTGGTGCGGGTTGGGATTGAAACGGGGCATTCACCGAGCATGCGCTTATGGGGCGGTGATTTGTACTGGTCGCTTTGGCTGCAACGTTCTAAAAGTCCTTGTTGTTTGTTTTTGGACGTTTTTTCATTTGTGCGTCACAAATTACGGAAATGTTGAATACAAAGTCAACCGCCAAGAGCGTTTTAGTTTAAAAGACTGCTTCTTTTTTCCTTATAGATTAGGGATATTGTAAAAAAAAAAGCCCCGGCGATATGCCGGGGCTTTTTTTTTACAAGTGGCTCCTCAAGACTGATCGCTCTTGGCGTACTTGGAGGAAGAGAAGCGCTTGTTGAATTTGTCAATCCGGCCGGCCGTGTCGACGAATTTCATCTTCCCGGTAAAGAAAGGATGGGATAGAGAGGAGATTTCCAGCTTGATGAGCGGGTATTCATTGCCATCTTCCCATACGATGGAATCCTTGGTCTGTGCAGCAGAGCGACCCAACCAGGCCTCGTTGCAGGAAAAATCTTTGAACACAACGGTTCTGTATTCTTTCGGATGGATATCTTTTTTCATTGCTTTGATTTTACTTTATTAATCTGGGCCGCAAAATTAAACCTTTTTATATAAAATCCCAAACAATCCTGAAAATAATCGCGATTTCTTTGGACTGGAAATGCACCAGCATTTCTTTATGAAGACGAAAGTTTATTGTCGCAGAGATGAATTTCCTTTGAAAAGTGCCAGTTTTTTCCAGGAAATATGGCTTCAATTCAAAAAAAATAATCTCGGTTTGTGCCGTTTAAAATAGATGTTATATCTTGCGTCATAAATTAGAGAGAGCGTGTTTTCGCCGGGCTTACCCCATAAAGGTAAGTCCGGGTTTTTTTATTTTAATCAGAGCGCTTTTCTTTATTTCCCGTCCCAAAATCGGCATTTCTTTATTTCCGGCAATCGATTTTGCTGAAATGATATAATTTTGGGTCAATTTCAAAAAAGAAACTCAACCGGGAAATGACTCGCACCGTAATAGCTGTGTGGCGTGCTCCATTCCCGGCAAAATAAAAACAGATAGCATGAATTTTCCAGCAGAATTAAAGTACACCAAGGATCATGAATGGATCCGCCTGGAATCCGGCAACACGGCAGTTATTGGAATCACAGACTATGCCCAGCAGGAACTCGGGGAAATTGTTTACGTCGAGGTCGATACCGTGGGAGAGGATTTGTCCAAAGAGGATGTCTTCGGCACGGTGGAGGCAGTAAAAACTACTTCGGACCTTTTCATGCCCGTGAGTGGCAAGATTCTGGAGTTTAATCCTGCCATCAGCGAAGGTGGAGGAGACGATCCCACTTTGGTGAACAGCGAACCTTATGGTGAGGGTTGGATCATCAGGGTGCAGGTTTCCGATCCCGCCGAGCTATCGGGTTTGCTCAGTGCGGACCAATATGCTGATCTGGTGGGCTGAGTGCATCTTTGGCGCAGGAGACAAAAGCTGCTGTTCAACAGTGGACTCATCGAAAATCCCTTTGTTATGGCAGTTGATTATATTTTTTTTAAAAAAAGTGTACATCTTTACGCCAAAATTAAAGCCCTTTGCATCAAACCAATAAAAGAGGAATATTATCCCTCTACAATTACTGGCCTGTCACAGGATGGGCCTTGGTGATTTTTTACTTCTCATTGAATTCCGGTATTAAATTGCCTTCTGGAGGATTGCCAACTGATAAAATAGGGCACTTCGGGGCCTACGCGGTATTGAGCTTTCTGCTGCTGCGCTCGCTCATTGTCAAAGGTAAGACAGGCGCTGGCAAGATTGCACTAGCGCTGGCAGGTTCAACGCTTTACGGCGTGCTGCTTGAAATGCTGCAAGGAGCGTTTTTCCCGCACCGCCAGTTCGAATGGGAAGACATTCTGGCCAACAGCCTCGGGGTTTTGGTCGGTTTCATAGGTTTCAGATTGTTCACCTTTAAATCATAGCCAACATGGATATTGAAGTTCAAGGCAGTCTAGTTGTGACTGCGCTCATCCTGGTGGTTGTTATCACTGCTGCCATCATTTTCCTGGTTCGCAGCGTTTACACCAAAAGAGCGAATAGCAACCTGACCCAGAAGCATGCGGGCACCACCTTCTCCTCTCCGCTGGAGGGAAGAACCAAGTACCCGGAAGTGGATACGTTCAGCCTCAGCAGTACGTTCCTGAACTATGGTCTGCTGGCTTCTATCATCCTGATGATCCTCGCATTCAGCTGGACGCAGTATGAGAAGATAGTGGATGTA
>JBEAYO010000053.1:0-11985 GCA_041159285.1 Bacteroidota bacterium
TCATTATGGGTATTCAAAAAAGTTGTAATTTACACTATCCAAAAATTTGATTTCCCTAAAAGCAAGTGGGTAAAATCACGAGATAACTAGCCTGTCTTTAGCACAAGGGCAAAGGCCACAAGATTGCCATTGGCCTGCTCTTCGCATATAGAAAGATGCCTGTACAGCCCTGCATCCCAATAGTCTGTCTTAAAACACCCCTCCGTGAGACCTCTCGCTTTGAAAGGGCGAAGGGCGCATCCCGCCGCCCTTCCAGGAGTGGGAATCTTTTAAGAAAGGCACTTTCCCAGAAGAAAACTGCACCGAAGTCTGTGGTGGATTCGGTGGCTCAGCGAAGCCGAAGCCGGGATTCATGTATCCCTTTTTGTAAGTCAGGGAGATTGACTTTTGATACTCAAAATACTGAGCCAGGAGATTTGACAAGGCCATTCTCCAGGCAGCAAGGTCTCGTAGGCTATTAAAATCCATCGTTTTGAACAATTTATAAACAGGGGTGTTTTCAAATTTCACGTGCGGCGGAAATATACCCGTCATCCCATTACAAACTCTTAACTATAAACTCAATATTTATGAAAAAACAATTCTTCTTATCTGTACTTGCAATCGCTTTCTTAAGCTTCGCCTTTGTAAAACCCGCTGGTAAATTTTACAATGTGGACACTGCCAACAGCTCCCTTCAGTGGAAGGGCTACAAAGTAACCGGTGAGCACTACGGCGTGGTGAACCTGAAGTCTGGTGCCCTGACCGTTGACGACAAGGGTAATTTCAACGGCGGTTCCTTTGTCGTTGACATGAGTACCATCACCGTTCTGGACCTGACCGGCAAGGGCAAGGAGAATTTGGAGGGACACCTCAAATCTGCTGATTTCTTCGGCGTTGAAAACTTCCCGACCGCCAAATTTGTGATTACCAAGGTGGTCCCCAAAGGCAAACCTGGCGAGTACAAAGTAATAGGAAGCATGACGATTAAAGAAAGCACGCAGGAAATGCGCTTTGATGCCAAGATTACAGAAGAAGGAGGCAAGATGATTGCCACAGCCGATGTTCGTCTGGATCGTTCCCAGTACGACATCCGCTATGGCAGCGGCAGCTTCTTCGACGACCTCGGAGACAAAACCATCTACGATGAGTTCGATCTTTCCATCAAGCTGACTGCAAAGAAATAAGTCAGTTAAGGCTGCCTTGCCAAAACTATGGCCTGGCATCCATTACTGGAGGGTGAGCGGGACTTCGCCTCACGCCCCCCTGTAAAACTCCCTGGTGCGATTTGGAGAAGACCAATGGCCCAGGGAGTTTTTTTTGAGCTCCGCCGTACAATTTCCATTTTTGTTTCTTGAGTATAAAATTAATTTTACCATTTAATTGACTAGCATCTGCAAGTCGCTCAGGATTATTGCGACGAATTGACGAACATTATGAACTGCAAAGAGGGAACACAAATCATCATGCGCCAGATCCGGGAACTTCTGGAGTGCATTGACCAGGAGACCTTTACCAGACCCCTTGAGGTCTTCAATGGCTCCACCATCGGCCAGCATTTTCGCCATGTCATTGAATTTTATGCCTGCCTTGCAAAGGGCTTGGACGCTGGGCTGGTTGATTATGCTGCAAGAGACCGCGACCTGCTCGCCGAGACCGTTCCCTCCTGTGCAGCCTCCACGCTGGAGCAGCTCGGGGAAATTATATCCCTCCACGATGACCATATGCGGCTGGGAGTATTGGCTGAATTTGCAACAGACACTCATCAGGAAAGGCCACTGGTCAGCTCCAGTCTTGGACGGGAACTCATGTTTGCCCACGATCATGCCATCCACCACCTCGCCATCATAAAAATAGGGCTTCGCATGGCTGCCCCCCAATTGGAATTAAATCAAAATATCGGAGTGGCACCATCCACCATCAAGCACAGGGAGCGCCAGCCTGTTGCGAAATAGCAGAAACCTAAAATAACAGCAATTCGCATGGATTACATCAAAGTCGCGATAAGTGCCGAGGCAGCAACAACTGAAATACTGATGGCATTATTGGCTGAGCGGGATTATGACACTTTCGAGGAGACGGCAGAGGGACTTGCGGCCTACATGCCTGCACCGAAGTTTTCCGAACAGGAACGGGAACACCTCGAAGCGCTCAGCCAGGTTTACCAATTCTCATTCGTGGCAGAGTTTTTACCCGCCCGCAACTGGAATGAGGAGTGGGAGTCAAATTTCAAGCCCATACAAATAGGTCAATTTTGCGGTGTCAGGGCCAGCTTCCACAGTCCGATGTCGGGACTAAAGCACGAGTTAGTGATAGACCCCAAAATGGCATTTGGCACTGGACACCATGAAACCACGGCTATGATGATAGAAGCCATGGAGGGAATTCCGTTTGAGGGTGCCAGTGTACTTGACTTTGGCTGCGGCACGGGAATTTTGGCTATTCTGGCTTCACGGCTAGGCGCCGGAATGGTGGAGGCCATAGACATAGAAACGGAATCTTGCCTGAATACGAAGACAAACGCTCAGGTAAACGGGGTGGCAGCCATCCAGGTCATGCAGGGCTCGCTCGAAGCAGTGGAATCCCGGCAATATGATGTGATTCTCGCCAATATCAACCGCAATGTAATTTTGTCGAATCTCGATGAATTACATCATAAACTGCCACCTGCGACAGGAATTTTGCTGCTGTCGGGTTTTGTCCTGGAGGATGAGCCAATCATGCTGTCAGCCATGGAGGCAACGGGATTCGAAACAAAGCAGGTCTTTCGCAAGAACAACTGGCTGGCGATAAAGGCGTGCAAGCGAATTGGTTGATTTGTGTTTAGGCAAAAATAGCGCTGTGTTTTTTTTTATTTTTCAACAGCGTTAAACCTTGTTCCCCGATTCCGGCGTTTATCAAGTCAGTGTCTCATCAAATTATTAACACCTCATTCAATGAAGCACTTACTTCTGGTGATACTTTCCCTGTCCATGCCGATGGCTCTTGCAGCTCAGAAGCTGACCGAGTTCCCGAGTGAAACAAACCTATTTCTAAAGGATCTTGGCGAATTCATAACAGCGTCTAAAAACCCCAGGATGGAGGAAGTTTATGAGGGCTTCAACAAGCAAGTCAGCAGCGGATACTACACCAGGGGTGAGCTGGAGCGCATCCGTCAAACCTGCAACCGCATGCTTGCAATGCGCCTGCCGGCAAATCCCAACTTCACCGATTACCTGGAAGCAGTGCCAACCTTGAAGCTGGAAGAAGGGGGCGAGGTGCGTTTCATGGTCTGGCACGACCTGGTGGACAGCCTTTTAAGCAACATTGAAAATCGGAAACTCAAGCCCCTGCAGGATTTCTTCGAGTTCAGTTCGGCTTTTTTCCGAACCGGCGCCTTGCGTAGCTCAAACCTTGGCACCACATGGACAGTAAACGCTGAGAGCTATGTGCTGGCCTTTGAGCGTAAAATGCCAATTCTCAGCTTCGAAAAATTAGATTTGGTGGCCTTCAAGGGCAGCGATTCCATTTTGATCAAGAACACCAGTGGTTATTACTCGCCTGTGGAAAAGATATTCAGAGGAAGCGGTGGAAATGTCACCTGGGAGCGATTGGGCCTGGAAAGGGAAGTGTATGCGGAACTCGGAGACTTTGAACTGGAGACTGACAAGAGCCTGTACGAGGTCAAAAATGCCAAACTCCACTATCCGCTGTACTTCGGCTCCCTGGCTGTGCCAGGCAAGTTCATTGACAAGGTCTTCTCCCAGAACCAGGCGACACAGGGATCCTATCCGCGCTTTGAGTCCAAGGAAAAGGTCCTGGAAATTAGCAATATAGGAGAGGGTGTCATTTTCAGAGGCGGATTCAGGCTCGAGGGAACTACTGTGTATGGATTCGGAACGCCCGACAGCGCGGCGGTGCTTACCTTGTACAACCAGCGCAAGGAAATCGCCTTCAGAGCTAAATCAGATTTGTTCGCCATCAAGCAGGAGGAGCGCATCGTGGCGGAAGGCGTGGAATCAACCCTGTACTTCGGCCAGGACTCCCTCTACCATCCCTCCGTCAACCTCAGGTTTGAAATCCCCGAGCGAACCCTGCAGCTCTCCCGGGGAAAGCGAGGCAGTGACCGCAACCTGTTTTACCATTCGCTCCATCAGGTGAATATAGACGTTGAAAAAATAGATTACTTCCTGGACAGGGACAGCGTCCTGATCGGAAGCAGCGGCATCGGCTTGTCCAAATCCAACGCACCCGTGGTTTTCGAATCGCTGAAGTTCTTCGAGGAATCAGACTACACAAGGCTGCAAAATATCTCCAGCACGAATCCGATTGCCTCCATGAAGCTTGCTTATCAAGAGACGGGCGAGCGCGTGATGGACGCCAACTACCTGGCGCAGAAGCTGAATCCTAATTTTTCGGTTGAAAATATAACTTCACTGCTCTACGACCTGGTTTCAAAGGGTTTTATCAACTACAATGCAAGCAAGCAGGAGGTCGAGCTGAAGGACAAGGTCTTTCACTATGCGGAGGCCAGTCAGAAAAAGGTGGACTTTGATTATCTCAGGGTCATCTCTGAAACTGCTGAAACCAATGCAGTGTTCAACCTTAAAGACAAATCAATGCTCATCAATGGTGTCTCCAGTCTGGAATTCAGCCGCCCTCAGTTGGTTTCCCTGAAGCCCATCGGAGACGTCATCAAGATGGGGAAAAACCGCGATATGGACTTTGACGGCCGGCTGTTTGCAGGCCTTGGCATATTTACCGGAAAAGATTTCCACTTCGATTACAACGCGAATGCCATCAGACTGGATTCGGTTCGGTACTTTGACCTTTTCCTGCCAACCGGGGCCATGAGTCCCCAGGGCATCCCGCTTGCCTATTCCATAGGTTCCAGATTGGAGCACCTGAACGGCGTTTTGCTGATTGACGCACCCTCCAATAAATCGGGCCGCGAGAACATCAAGATGTTTCCATCCCTGGAAAGCAAAAAGAGCAGCTTTGTGTACTACGACTACCAGAAGGTGCAAAGGGGAGCCTATGTTAGGGACTCGTTTTATTTTGAGGTGCATCCCTTTAGTTTCAACAGCCTCGATCAATTCTCAGACATTGAGGTCAAGTTCAAGGGAAAGCTTCACTCGTCTAACATTTTTTCCCCGTTTGACGAGACGCTGGTGATCAGGGAGGATACCTCGCTTGGCTTCATTTCGACAACGCCTCCATCCGGTTATCCAACCTTCCTTGGCAAGGGCAAATTTGCAGGCACTGTTGACCTGAGCAACAAGGGACTCCTGGGCCAGGGCACCCTGAGTTATCTGAGCGCAAACATAGCCTCCAGGGACTTTGTATTCAAGCCAAGTCAACTCCAGGGAAGTGCAGAGCGCTTCGACCTGGAAGAGGACAGAAAGGGGACGGTGAAAGTCCCTGAGGTGCAGGGCATTGATGTGACCATAGACTGGAGACCTTACAAAGACAGCATGTACATAGCCTCTAAGGCTGCACCTTTTGCCTTGTTCAAGCAGGACAATCACAAGCTAAAGGGAACGCTGATTCTCACGCCAGGCGGTTTGAAAGGTTCGGGGTCGTTCGAATGGGACAAGGCCAGCATGCAATCCAAACAATTCAGCTTCGGGGCTTTTTCCGCCAGTGCTGACACCACTGACCTCCGGATAAAGGCTTTCAACGCGGATGCACTTGCGCTGACGACCTCAAATCTCAACGGCACGGTGGATTTTGATGCGCAATTGGGGCGATTCCGCGCCAATGCCGATTTCATGACGACCACCCTTTCCTACAACCAATATCAAACTTCTTTCAATGAGTTTGACTGGAACATGAAGTCGGAGACTGTTGATTTCAAAACTGTGGAAGGCAAACTCGGCAGATTTTTGTCCATCCATCCCGACCAGGATTCGCTCAGTTTCCAGGGTAAAAATGCAAACTATGACCTGAAGACAAACCTCCTGAAAATTGGGGGTGTGCCTTTTATCGTCAGCTCTGACGCATTCATTTATCCCAAGACCGGAGACATAGAAGTCCAGCCCGGGGCTGTCATTTCAGAGATTTCCGATGCAAGGATTGTTGCCGACACCATCTCGCAATACCACGTCATCAACCGGGCAAAGGTTCAGATTCTGGGGAGGAAGGAATACCGGGCCAGCGGGTTTTATGAGTACAAGGTAGGCAACAAAAACCAGGAAATTGAATTTGCCGAGATCTCCGGCACCAGGGTGGGCGGTGGCAGCCGAAGCGAAAAAAAGACTGTGACCCGGGCCAGGGCGGAAATCGGTCAGCGCAGCGATTTTTACATCGATCACAAGACTAAATTCCAGGGCAGCATCAGCCTCAGTTCAGAAAAGCCCAACCTGAGCTTTAAGGGATTTGCACAGCTACAAGCAGACAAACTGCCTTCGCAACAATGGTTTTCTATCAATTGCGAGGGGGATAAGAACGATCTGGCCATACCTTATAATACCCCTCTTAATCCGGAAGGCGAGCAACTCTACACCGGAATTTTTATTAGTAAGGAGAGCGCCACGATTTATCCACGCGTAATGATGCCTTTGCAGTTCAGAAAGGACAGGCAAGTCATTGCCGTGAAAGGGTTGATGCAGTACGATGAGAAGAACGACAGGTTCATTTTTGGCGATTCGCTGCTCGTCGGCGCAAAATCCGGCATTCGCGGTGACCAGCTGGTCTTCAACAACAAGAATGGCAAGATCAGCATCGAAGGCCGGCTGAAATTCGGCTCGGGACTTAAGTACGTCAGCGTGGAGGCGGCTGGCTCTGTACAGGCAGAGTTTGCCGCTGCACCGGTTGACACGGCCCAGGGAGGCAATGTCGCTGAGGCCAAAGTGAGCATCAAGGCCATGATTGGCACCAAGTTGATTCTTCCTGAAAATCTGGAGAAAATCATCACCGCCGATCTGAAATCCAGCAGTTTCGAATCCAATCCCATCGTCTACGCGCTGGATATGCCCTATCACAAGAAGGTTGTAAGCGACCTCTTTCCAGCAAATGAGGACATGAACAGAGCCATAGAAGAAATCAGCCTGGGAAACTTGGATATCCCCGGGAAATACAATCCCTATAATTTCCTTTTCGACAATGTTCCACTGATATGGGACAGGGACTACCAGTCTTTCGTCTCAAAGGGAGAAAAGCTGGGGCTTGTGAGCATCGGTGGGGAAATGATTAATACCAATGTGACGGCCTACCTCGAGATCAAAATGCCCTCCAACGAGGATGACCGGCTTTATTTTTACATAAAATCACCGAGCCAGTCCTACTACTTCTTCGGCTACAAGCAAGGCATTCTCAACGTGGTGTCCAACAACACCCGTTTCATGGAGGAGTTATTGGGAATGAAGGAAAAGGAGAAAATATTCAAAATGCCGGACGGTGAACAATATGAAATACAGCCCGTAGAACCATCTACGGCTCAGGCGTTTATCAACAGGGTAAAGGCTGCCGGTCAAGCCCAGGATTAGAAGCGCTTGCTTTCGACATTTAACAACACAGGGTATCCTGCAAAGCGAGGACATGAACTTTATCGTATTCGATCTGGAAGCGACTTGTTGGGAAGGGAGACCGCCCAACATGGTCCAGGAAATCATAGAAATCGGTGCATTAAAACTGGACCAGTACGGCGAGCTACAGGGTGTTTTCAACCGCTTTGTCAGGCCGGTCATCAATCCCACACTTTCCTTGTTTTGCCGCAAGCTTACCAGCATCGACCAAATCGAGGTCAACAGGGCGGAGACGCTGCCGGGCGTATTGACAGCATTCCAGGATTGGGCCGAAGAAGATGACGATTGTCTGTTTTGCTCCTGGGGATCTTTCGACAAAAACATCGTAAGGCAAAATGCCGATCTGCATCGGATGGAAAGCGACTGGATGGAAGACAACCACTTGAATATCAGGAAGCAATACCACGACATCAGGGGTTGGAATACATACCGGGGATTAAAGAAGGTAGTGGAGCTCGAGGGCTTTGAGTTCACCGGCGTTTATCACCGGGCTATATCCGACGCGGAAAATCTCGCAAAAGTTTTTGTCAAATACATAGACATGTGGCGCTTCTAGAGGTTATAGCCTTATCTTTGCATTGAAAGGGCGTCGTGCTGGCGAGTAAGAGGCTGGCTCAAAAGGCCAATGCGCTTTGGGAATTTGCTTTGCCAGAGCCAACCGGCTCCCATACGGTGAACATGGCGAATTCCGCGCTCCTTTCCGAAACATCAATTTTAAAACCTTGACAATGAAAAAAATTATTCAAACCCTTTTTCTGTCGCTTGCTGTTCTTGCATTTGCAACCCCGTCCTTCGCCCAAAAGAAACTCAAGTCAGGCACCATCACATTCGAGATGAGTACCGAGGGGGGAGAGCAAGGTCTGGGCATGATGATGATGGGATCCAGCACCCTGACCTGCGTATTTACCGAAAAAAAGACAAAAGTCGACATGAATATGATGGGAGGACTCATGCGCGTTCAGACCATCAGCGACAATTCCGCTTCAGCTGATGCCGCGATGCTGGTGGATATGTTTGGTCAAAAATACCAGATAACCGATTTGGACGAAAACGACATTTCCAATAGCAGTTCCATGCTTTTTGCAGACGCTGGTGCAAATATCTCCTACGATGAAAAGGACAGAAAGACCATCGCCGGTTACTCTTGCTTCAGTGCCCGCCTGAAGTCTCAAGAAGGGCTCTCCATCAAGTACTACATCACAGACAAGATTGCTGCCCCGATGGCTGCTGGCAGTCAGAAAAACGAGAGCAACCTGCGCGGCTTCCCGCTCGAGATTGTTGCAGATTTGGGCGAAGATATGCAGATGGTGATGACTGCCACCGAGGTCAGCGATTCCGTTCCATCCGACGCTTTCATAGTACCCGGCGGATACACCAAGATGACCATGGAGGAGTTCCAGAAAATGGGAGCCATGAATCCATTCGGCGGCAATTGAGCGGTTCCCTTGACTCCTTTCGGTTTGTCTGCTTGTTGCCATAATGCAGATATACTGCTTGTGCTTCTGCAAATAATGCAGATATTTGCGTGACGAGCCTGAGCCCATGGCTCCATGCAATGAAAATTTTTATCGTCACATTCTAGACTTTCATTCATAAAATCAATTTCACATGAGGTATTTTACAAAAATTTTAATGGCACTGGTTTGCTTCGGCCTGTCTGGCATGGCCTTGAACGCCCAGGCGCCTTTCTGGACAGAAACCTTCGCAGATTCTATACCCGCAGGCTGGGCTGCCATTGAAGTTGCAGGCAACGATAACGCCAGCTCCAATTGGGTTTGGACCAATACCGGACCTGCTGGCAGCTTCAGCACCGGACCGCTCACCTCTGCCACTGCAGCGAACGGCTGGATGCTTTTTGACTCCGACCTGAACTGCAGCGGCGAGCAAGATGTTTGGCTGGTTTCCCCTAAGTTGGATCTCAGCGGCAAGGACCAGGTGTTCCTGCAGTTCGAAAGCCGCTACCGCCGTTACAATGACCTCACCTGGATTGAGGTCAGCACGGATAGCGTGACCTGGACTGCCATTCCTGTTTTTGAAGGCGCTGAAAACAACGACTACGGCGATTTGTCCTCTAACGGTACGTTAAACCCGCACCAGGTCACCGTCAACCTTTCTCAATTCGGAGCCAACGCTTCCACCTTCTGGTTTGCCTTCCACTTCCGTGCAGATCAGAGTACGGTGCTGGGCGGTACGGATGTAGGATGTGGTTACAGCTGGCAGGTTGACGATGTGGCGTTGATTGACTACGACCCCACGCCTGCCTACAACGTAGCTATTGGCCAGTTCTTCTACACGCCTGCCAGCTTTGCCCAACCAGTTTCTCAAATCACCACTGATACGATGATTTTCTTTGCCGAGGTTTCCAATGTCGGCAATGCACCCGTCACCAATATCGTCCTAAAGGCTCAAATCCTGGATGATGCAGGCAATGAAATCTTCGCTGACAGCACCATCATTCCCTCGCTGGAAGCTGGTGTCGTAGACTCCCTGATTCAGACTGATGGCTTCTTCGCACCTGGCGACCAGCTTCCTGTGGGAGAATACGAACTCGCATACTCCATCTACAGCCTGGACAATAGCGACGGGGATCTTAGCAACAACCTTGGCTCAGCTCCTTTCGTAGTGACAGACAACCTTTGGTCCAAGGAGGCAGCTCCTACCATCGCTTACCGCCCGGGTGGTGGCGGCGACTATCAGGTTGGCAACCTCTACAACACCAGCTACAACTGGGTTGACAATTACATGGCTACCACAGCCACCTTCTCCGCCGCGAAAGCCGCTGCCAACGGGAATCTCTTGAACAACCTGGTGAAAATCATTATGCTGGAAGTTGATGAAACTACCGTGGATCCGGGTTGGGGCAACTTTGACAATAATCTGGATTTTATTTCAAATCCGGCCTTCATCCTCCGCTCCATCAACGACCACACCTTCACCTCGGCCGCCAACTTTAACACGCAGACTACCCAGTTGATCGACTTCGACACTGAGCAGCCCGGCGTCCTGCTGAAACCAGGCAACCGCTATCTCCTGCTTGCTTCCTATGAAGGCGATTACAATGTGATCTTCCACGCCTACAGCGAAGCCATTCCGCAGGCTAACTTCTTCAAGATTTCCACGGTCATCTGGAGCTCCACTGATGGAAGGTGGTACCTCGGCGGCTTCGGTCCCGAGCCGGCTGCACAACTGCGCCTGAGCATCGACCTGGCGAACACCACTGATGAAAGGGCCCTTCCGGAAGAGTCGCTGACTTTCTTCCCCAACCCTGTCAGCGATCAGCTGAATGTCCGCCTGTCCTTGGAAGAACCTACGCTGGCCAACGTGACGCTCGCCGACCTGAACGGTCGCGTGATCTTGATTGACGAAATCGAGAATGCACATCAGAACAGCCTGGAATACAACGTTTCTAATCTGCCAGCTGGCACCTATCTCGTGCGCGTGGCTACCAGGGAAGGCACCAAGACTAAGAAATTCGTGGTCGTGCGCTAATGGAAATACCTTAAGAATAATGCTAAATCACAGCCTGATGTGATGCGAACCGCGAGGTTCTGGAAGTCAGCATCAGCTTCATCGAGGGGGGAAGGAACTTAGCCAGGTTCCTTCCCCTCTTTGCTTTTTGCATGAAATGAAGCAGCTTTTGCAATTTTATCCTTACCTTTCTGCATTCAAATCATAGCCAGTCATGTCAAACCGTCGAAAATTCATCAAGCAAATCACAGCCGGCGCAGGTGTCGCAGCGGTGTCGCCCTTCTTGTCCTCCGCCCAGGGAAGAGACTTGTTGTCCGCCCTGGACCATTACAGCAGCACTGCTGCCTCAGACCTGGCACAGGACGAAGATTTCTGGCAGCTGGTGCGCCAGGCATACACGGTTTCCCCTAATATCATCAACCTGAACAACGGCGGAGTGAGCCCGCATCCGAAGGTGGTACAGGAGGCCGTGGAGCGATACAACCAGCTCAGCAACGAGGCTCCCAGCTATTACATGTGGAGAATCCTGGACCAGGGACGCGAACCATTGAGGCAACGGCTGGCTGAACTGGCGGGCTGTTCCCCGGAGGAACTGGCCATCAACCGCAATTCGTCAGAGGCCCTGGAGACCATCATCTTCGGACTCCGCCTGAAAGCCGGCGATGAGGTAGTGCTCACCCGGCAGGATTACCCGAACATGATCAATGCCTGGAAACAAAGAGAACACCGGGATGGCGTGGTATTGAAATGGATAAACCTCGAATTGCCGGGCATGAGCGCCTCTGCCATCGTTGAACAGTTCAAATCCGCTTTTAGCGCCGCCACCCGGGTGGTGCACATTACCCACATGATCAATTGGAATGGACACATACTGCCAGCCAGGCAAATAGCGCAAGAAGCCCGGCAAAGAGGAATCGAGGTACTGGTTGACGCTGCCCACACCTTTGCCCACCTGGACTACAAGATATCCGACCTGGACTGCGATTACTTCGGCACCAGCCTCCACAAGTGGCTTTGTGCCCCATTTGGAAGC
>JBEAYO010000054.1:0-11890 GCA_041159285.1 Bacteroidota bacterium
AGCGGGATTCTCCTTGTTGGAAAAAACGGCTTTCCCGGAAGGGATGCGGGAATTGGACCTGGGAACGGTGACCATGGTGCACAGTGGAACCAATGTTCGCGAAACAGTGACAGATGAGGACAGGATCCCCACCATCACGCTGTCCGCAGATGGCGGGGATGGGGAGCAGGAGGCACAGAATATCTCCGGCATCTTGTCTGCCTCCTCAGATCCCTTTATCAATGCCGCCTCCTTCAACCTCAGCACCGGCGGGTTCGATGTCAGGGGCTACAGCCAGGAAAGCATCGTGCTTTTCAACGGCATGCCCTTCAATTCGCTGGAAAGCGATGCCGTTTTCTGGAGCGCCTGGGGCGGATTGAACGACGTCACGCGCAACCGGGAATCCATCTTCGACCTCAGCCCAATTGCCTATTCCTTCGGCGGCATTGGGGGCGCCATCGCCTTTGACACCAGGGCTTCGGAACAGCGCAAGCAAAGGCGAATCTCCTACATGTTCTCTAACCGGACTTACGCCGGGCGCCTCATGGGCACCTGGTCCACCGGCATGCTGAAAAACGGCTGGGCTTTCTCCTTCTCCGGCTCGCGCAGATGGGCTCAGGAGGGCTATGTCCCCGGGACTTTCTATGACGCCTGGTCTTATTTCGCCTCAGTCGATAAGAAAATCGGCAACAAGCACATGCTGAACCTCACTTTACTTGGTGCCCCCATCAGAAGGGGCTCCCAGACGAACTCGGTGCAGGAACTGAACGACCTGGCGGGCACCGATTTCTACAACCCCAACTGGGGCTGGCAGGATGGCAAGAAACGAAATGCCAGGGTGGTTGACTCACACCAGCCGCTGACTATCCTCCGTCACGACTGGAAATTGTCCTCCAAGGCTTCGCTGCTTACCTCCTTAGGCTATATGTTCGGACACTACGGGCGCACCAGCCTGGATTGGTTCAACGCGCCGGATCCCAGACCCGACTACTACCGTAACATGCCCTCCTTCTACGCGCTGGAAAATGCGGAAACGGCTGAATTGGTAAGGCAAGCCTATATCAACAATCCAGACTTGCTTCAGATTCAATGGGATAAGCTGTATCAGGCCAATACTGAAAACGGCCAGTCTTTCAACGGTGCACCCGGCAACTGGTCTCAGTACATCTTGTCAGACCTGCGTTCCGACACCAAGCGCCTCAATGCCAGCTCCACCCTTCAGGCGAGGGTTTCCAACCATTTCACGCTGCAGGGGGGGGTGACCGCGGCGCATGAGAACATCCACTATTTCAGGACGGTGGAAGACCTGCTGGGGGGCGACTACTATGTGAATCTGGACCGATTTGCACTTGAAAATGCCATCGACGGGCAATCCCCCCAGTTCAACCTCGAGAGCGAGGACGTGACTGTTCGCGAGGGCGATACCTACGGCTACGACTATGACATCAACGCCCGGAGGTACACCACCTGGCTCCAGGGGAAATTCAGCTTCAGCAAACTCGACTTCTTCCTCTCCGCAGAAGGCTCCAACACTGCCTTCTGGCGGGAAGGCAACTTCAGGAATGGCCGCTTTCCAGACAACTCGCTGGGCGATTCCGAAAAACAAATTTACTACAACTACGCAGCCAAGGGTGGGATGACCTTCAAGATCGACGGCAGGAACTACCTTTATGCCAATGCAGCCTACATCAACAGGCCGCCGGATCCCAGGAACGCCTACGCCTCTCCCCGCTTGCGGGACCAGATTGTCCCGGGGCTCACCGAGGAGAATGTGATTGCTGCGGAGGGCGGCTACCAGCTTAAGTCTCCGGGCCTGAAGGCAAGGGCCACATTCTTCTACACCTTGCTGAGTGATGGCGTGAGGGTGAGCCGCTTTTTCCTGCCTGGAGACATCTCCAACTTCGGCACTTACATACTGACGGGGCTCGACCGGCGGCATGCCGGGATAGAGGCGGCTTTTGAGGCCAAGCTAAGTCCCTCACTCAGCCTTCGGGGCGCCGGCTGCATCGGTGAGTATATTTACACTTCAAGGCCCAACGGCATCTTCGTGCAGGATGACGACGGGGTTGTCAGAAACCGCGGCAAGATATATCTCGAGAACTTTTACCTGCCCAATACCCCGCAAACTGCCGGCAGCCTTGGCCTGGAGTACCGCTCCCCCAATTTCTGGTCCACCAGCCTCACAGTCAATTATTTTGACCGAAACTACTTCGATGTCAGCCCTGAGCGGAGAACGACCGAAATGGTGTTCGGCCTGGAGCAGGACAGCGAGTTCTACAACGAAATTGTCAATCAGAAAAGAGCGCCAAGCGCCTACACAGTGGATCTTTTTGCAAATAAATCCTTTAAAGTAGATGACGTGTTCCTTTACCTGACCCTGGGTGTCACCAACCTGTTGAATGCCAAGCTCATCACCGGCGGCTATGAGCAGCTGCGCTTCGAGCGGGCACAGATTGAACAAACCGGCATCAACGTGTTCCCCGACCGGCCGTTTTATGCTTTTGGAACCAACTTTTTCGTCATGGGAGCGGTCAGATTTTGACCGCTTGGGGGTAAAACAGGAGCCTTGACAGAAGGCTGATCCTGTTTGCAAAGAATGTTCAGAACCAGGCTAAAAAGATGCTGAAGGGCAAAGAACCGGCCTGATTGCACCAAATAAAATTTTTAAAACAGAAATGAAAAATTCCATCCTTCAACTCGCGCTGCTTGCGCTGCTGTTTTCATTTACCTCCTGTCTGGACGAAGATTTCGACCAGCCGCCCACTGGTGGGGAAGATCCAAACATCACGGTGACAACTACCATCGCTGAACTCAAGGCCATGCACACGCCTGGCGGCAAGGAGGTCGTCCAGGAAGACCTCGTCATCAAGGGCATCGTCATTGCCGATGACGCCTCCGGCAACTGGTACAGGACTTTTGTCATCCAGGATGAAACCGGCGGCATTGAAGTCCTGACCGAACTGAGGGATTCCTATGTGTACTACCCCCGCGGCCGGGAGGTGTACATCAAATGCAAAGGCCTGGTGATGGGAGACTACAATAACCTGATTCAGCTGGGAGGATTCATCGCCCAGGATGGAACGCTGGGCCCGGTGGTGGAGGTGTCGGATTTCATTATCAAGGGATTGAAAAAGGACTTGCCTGCCCCCAAGGTAAGAAAAATGGATGAGCTCTCGCTGGCCGACGTGAGCACCCTGGTCACACTGGAGGGAGTTCAGTTCAGCAGTGCGGACACAGGCGCCACCTTCGCGGACGTCGTCAACCAGTATGCGCTGAACCGCTACCTGCAGGACTGTGAACTTCAGGAGGTGATTGTCAGGACCAGCGGCTATGCCGACTTCGCGGGAGCTGCTGTTCCCGGCGGAAATGGCAACTTCACCGGCGTGCTCAGCGTTTATCGCAATGATTTCCAATTCCTCATCCGCGACCTCAACGACCTGGCCCTCAACGGCACGCGCTGCGACGACGGTACCAATCCTTGCCTGAATGCCAATCCGGTGACCGTCACTGGCGTGGATGAAGACTTTGAAAGCGGAACCAACAACAATCCGGTCCAGTTGTACGGCTGGACGAACATTGCTGTCAAGGGATCTCGCTCCTGGCAGTTCAAGGAATTCAGCGGCAACGTTTACGTGCAGGCGACCGCCTACAATGACGCTGCGGCGGAGATGGAGACCTGGCTCGTGAGCCCACTGATTGAGCTGTCGGAGCCGCAGGTGCTGACATTTGAGACGGCAAAGGCTTTCTATACCCACAACGGCCTGACTGCCTGGATTTCCTTCGACTTTGTCTGCGACCCGCTGTCTGCGACCTGGCAGCCCCTGGATGCCGACCTGGCCGGCCAGAACGATACCGACAACGAGTGGGTGCCTTCCGGCGACGTGGACCTCTCCTCCCTGGTGGGTCAGAAATTTGCCATTGGCTTCAAATATGTGGGCAGCGGCACTTCCGGCAACACTGGTTCCTTCAGGATTGACAACTTCAAGCTGGGAACGGGTGGCGGCCCGGTGGACCCCTGTGCCGGCAATCAGCCGGTGGTGGTGGATGCCATTGATGAGGACTTCGATGCCGGCACCAACAACAATGCAGTGGCGCTTACCGGCTGGACAAATTACGTCGCTGCCGGCACCAGGAACTGGCTGTACAAGGAGTTCAGCGGTGATGTTTATGTGCAGGCAACTGCCTACAACGATACTTCTCCCCAGATGGAGGCCTGGCTGATCACGCCGCTGATTGACGTGGACGGCCCCAAGACACTTTCATTTGAAACGGCAAAGGCTTTCTGGACGCATGATGGACTGTCGGTTTTCATTTCAACGGATTTCACCTGCGAGCCCGATGCTGCTACCTGGACGCCTCTGCAGGCAACGCTGGCCGCACAAAATGACGCGGACCACGCCTGGATTCCATCCGGCGACATTGACCTGAGCCCTTATATTGGGAAGAAGGTGGCGGTGGGTTTCCGCTACAAAGGCAGCAACAGCGCGGGTCAGACCTCTTCTTACAGGGTGAACAATCTGGTGGTGGAATAAGCACAACAGAAACAATCACCGGTGCTGGGGCTGCCCCCCTTTGAAAAGTGCGCGGGGCACAGCCCCGCGGAGCCTGTCTCAAAAAATCATTGGCGGCTGACGCCGCCAAGAAATATTTTGAATGAATGCCCATTTTTTTGATTTTGCTTCGCAAAATCAAAAAAATGGGCATTCATTCATTATTTTATTTCGCCGCCGCAGGCGGCGAAAGTCTTTTGAGACAGCCTCCGTACGGTGGGCCTCTGGCCCGCCGTGCCCACTTTCTGGGAGCCAAGGGCACCGGCGGAACAGACAGCAGCGTCTTTTTTGTAAGGCTCAGTCAATCGTCTGACAGCAACGCAAAAGCCTACCCTTTCAACTCTCCCCTGCCATGGCCTTCCCGGCCAAATACCCGCCTGTCCAGGCAGCCTGGAAGTTGAAGCCACCTGTAACTGCATCAATATCAAGCACTTCACCGGCGAGGAATAATCCCGGAAACAATTTGCTTTCAAAACGCCGAAAATCCACCTCCTCCAATGCCACCCCACCGGCAGTGACAAACTCCTCCTTAAAGGTGCTCTTTCCATTGACACTGTAAATCCCCGCCGCCAGTTCCTGAGCCAGCCTGCGCATCGGCTCGCGACCCACATCGGCCCAGCGCTGCCCCTCTGAAATGCCGGCATGAGCCGTCAAGCGCTCCCACAGCCGACGGGGAATCGTCGCAAAAGGTACGCTCGCCTGCACCTGCTTCCTGGCCAGGGACTGCCTCAGTTCATTCAGGCTGGAGAGTACCTCCGCCTCCGGCTGCTGTCCCAACCAGTTGATTCTTATGTCAAACCGATATTGTAAATCGTGCAAAAGGCGGGCGCCCCAGGCTGACAGCTTCAGAATACCAGGTCCGCTGAGTCCCCAGTGCGTCACCAGCAAGGGACCCGAGGCCGACAGCTTTTCTCCCTTTACCTGCACACTGGCCGCTGGCACCGAAATGCCGGCCAGTCCGGCTATGCGGCTGTCTTTGATGTTGAAAGTGAAGAGCGAAGGCACCGGCGAGACGATCCGGTGGCCCAGATGAGCCAGCATCTCCCAGACTCGGGGACTGCTGCCGGTGGCGACCATCACCACCCGGCTATGGAAGGCAGTTCCGCCTTGGGTGCTTATCCTCCAGTGGCCACCCGGCGAGGACGGCGCTTGCAGCTCCAGTGCATTGACACCAGTGAGAATGCGCACGCCGCCGGCTGCTGCAGCGGCCAGCAGGCATTGGGCAATGGTCTCTGAATTATCGGTAACCGGGAACATCCGTCCATCCTCTTCGGTCTTCAACTTCACCCCTCGGGACTGAAACCATCCTACCGTGTCGGAAGGTCCGAAATGGTGAAAAGGGCCGCGTAGCTCCTGCCCGCCCCTGGGGTAATTTTTCACCAGCGCTGCCGGTTCGAAGCAGGCGTGGGTAACATTGCAGCGCCCGCCACCCGATATGCGGACTTTCTGCAGCACTTCCCTACCCCGCTCAAGAATGGCGATTTTGCTGCCCGGCTTGCAGACCGACAAAGTGATGGCAGCGAAAAAACCTGCCGCACCTCCTCCGATGATCAGGGCGTCCAGGACCGGCTCGACATGGTGCGAACTCATTTTTTAATAAATTTCTCCAGGCTCAGGCGGTTACCAACCTGCAATTTCAGCAGAAAAATGCCGCTGTCGAGGCTGCCCAGCTGAATGGTGCCACCTCCCTGCGGCAAGTTACCGCTGAGCAGTGGCTGCCCCAGCAGGTTCATGATGACGTAAGTTCCAGGCTCCAGGTCCTGCCCTTCACGAAGGCTCACATGCAGTTCTGCGCCTGCCGGATTGGGAAACACCTGCAGCTGCAGGGGCTGGGCCAATGCCGACGCCGGCACCAGGCAATCCATGATGACAGGCGAGCGGAAGATGCCGAGACCACCGCGGTAGTTGCCGATGACGGCTTCGAAGTAATTGTCGCTGTTGAGATTGGCAAAGGCAGGGCGGATGATCTCTCCTTCCGACACCCCGGCAGGATCGCTGAAGAGGAGTGGGAATGAACCGCCCTGAATGCTGTCCGGCAAGACCTCATACAACCTGAGCTTCCCCTCCTCGGAACCGGTGGCCAGCAGCGTCATGCCTTGACAAGCCATGATGGCCGGTGCACTGTACCCTGTCACAAAACCAGGAGCCTGGGTGTTGATTTTTCCAAGGAATCTGTTGTTGGGTGCTTCATCCGGATTGGGATGAAAGACCGGGTTTCCAGTTGTCCCTTGGTTGGGAAAATAATTGATGTTTCCAATACGCTCGCCTACCAGCAGGTCCTGGAGGCCATCTCCATTCAGGTCGTGGATAAAGGGTGTGGCATATTGCCCGACGTTGATACCTTGCCAGGCGGGCTGTATGGGTCCGAACTGCACTGGATTCCCTGGACCTGCCAGGTTTTCAGCGTAAAAAAGGCTTCCATAGCGCTCTCCTGCAACAAGGTCCAGGTCCCCGTCATTGTCGAGGTCGCCGAAAGCCGGGGCAAACCCAAAAGTGGAGGATGCGAACTGCTTGAAATTCAGCCAGTTTTCATTTACAACTTCAAAAGCCGGATTGTCAGCGCTGCCCTTGTTCTCCAGCAAAACCAGAAAAGGATCATTTTGAAAGTTTGGCAGCCAGCGATTGATATTGCCTACAACCAGATCCGTCAACCCATCTGCATTGTAATCGAGGAAGGCGGGCTGTGCGCCGGTTCCCCAGTCGAGCATGCCCTGGGTCAGGAATGCTTTTTCCTGTAGTTCAAAGATGTGATTGACATTGGTGCCGGCATTCCTGTAGAACCAGCCGACTTCGTAATCGTGGGAGCCATCCTTCTTATTGGGAGAGACGACAATGTCGCGGGAGCCGTCCTGGTCGAGATCCAGGTAAAAGGCGGCCGGGAAATCGTAAATCACGACCGGGGCGTCATTCTTGGGGAAGGTCGTATCCTGGACGTTGATCCAGGCCGTGTTGTTGTCTCCTCCGTTGGAACCAAGGATGATATGGGGGTAAATCAGGTCGCCGTACAAGACCTCTTTGTCGCCGTCCCCTTCCTGGTCGAAAATGCAAAGGGTGGCGCCGCCGTGGATGCCTCCTCGGCTGGTGCTGTCGGCTGCCGGCTCCTGCAGGTTGAGGGCGCACTCAGTGGGGTCGTTGCTCAGTGTCAGGGATTGTGCGAAGGGTTGGATATAGAATTGGCCCCAGCAATTGTCAGCCAGCTGGTAAATGAGCGTATCATCCGTGTAGCCGAGTTCCAGGGCTTTGTTTTCATAGAGATTGACCTTGCTGCCAGAGGAGTTAAGCACCAGGATGTCGAGGTCGCCATCTCCATCAAGATCGTCGATGGCAGGCAGGTCGGGCGGGTTGACCGGGAGGTTTGAGAAGCCATTCCCGGCCGGGATGGCGATGACATCAAAGAGCCACTGGGGAAATTCCAATCTGGTAAATGCCAGCTTCCCGTTGTCGAAATGGCCTTTGAAAACCTTGATGCCGGGAATACCCTCGTCGCCGGCGTGGGCAAACAGGTCCATGGCTCCGTCGCGGTTGAAATCGCGCAGCTTGGCAAAGTTGCGACAGACGGGAAACCCGCTGGCCAGTTCCGGTGCAAAGGTGTAGCTGCCAGACCCAGTGTGCTGAAAAGCCAGGTGGACATTGCCATTCCGGTCGAACAGGTAAAGGTCCTGGTCGCCGTCGCCGTCCAGGTCGGCCTGGGACCATTGGGGGGCGTTGAGACCGCCCGCCCAGGGATTCAGGAGCGGGGCGTCGTTGGCAATGACCGAAACAGGCAAGCGCTGGAAAACCTGTGCATCTGTGGTCGTGAACAGCAGGCATGCCAGGGTTGTCAGCAGGGCGGGCAGGCAGGTGTGATATTTCATGTGAGCAAATTTATTAGACTTGTTTCGCCGGGGTCATCGAAGGGGCAAAAAGGCAATTTTCTTCCCACTTTGCTGACCCGCCGGAACAAGTCTATTTTTGTCTTTCCCCAAAAAGCAGGGTACCGATTCGGACCATGGTGCTGCCCTCTTCCAGGGCTATTTGGTAGTCGCCTGACATGCCCATGGACAGTTCCCTGAAGCCAGGGGAATCGGCGAAAAATTTATTTTTCAACTGGCGAAAAATAGCTGCCAGTTGCCTGAATTCGCGGAGGATCTGGTCTTCATCTTCGGTGAAAGTGGCCATTCCCATGACGCCTGTGATGTTGACGTGTTTAAGGGCCTTGCATTCCGCAGACTGCAGTAGTTCCTCAGCTTCCGGGAGGCTCAGTCCGTACTTGGTGGTTTCCTCGGCGATGTGGAACTGAAGCAGGCAATTGATGGTGCGCTGGCAGCGGGCTGCTTGTTTGTCTATTTCCTGCAGCAATTTGAGGCTATCGACCGAGTGGATACAGGCCACGAAAGGGGCAATGTATTTGACTTTGTTTGTTTGCAGGTGGCCGATGAGGTGCCAGGATATGTCTTTGGGCAGCGCTTCGTATTTAGCAGCCAGTTCCTGGACTTTATTTTCACCGAAGTCGCGTTGTCCCTGCCGATAGAGTTCCATGATTTGCTCATTCGGCTGGGTTTTGGAAACTGCCACCAACCTGGCGTGGTAAGGCTGTAACTTTTCCTGGAATTCTTTGAGCATATCGGGCTGTTGTTGATGGTGATGTTTTTTAAGGGAGTGGGCTGGATAAGCCTGGCTTTTTGCAAACATAATTTATGCAAAAGTAAGCAGCCTCGACAGTCTGTGTTGGCATTGCAAAGACAATTTTAAAAATAGCTGCAGCGTGATTTTTATCAGCCGGCCACAGTTTTTAGTTAGAAAAATTATCGATCCAAAAAACCAGCGCTCAACATTAGGCCAGCGAGGACAGAAATGTTACCTTCGCGCCAGCATAAAAACATCACATCCTACTGCTTATGAAGTTCTTTATTGACACTGCCAATCTCGATGAAATCAAACAAGCCGCCGAAATCGGAATTCTCGACGGCGTCACCACCAACCCCAGCCTGATGGCAAAGGAGGGTATCTCCGGCCAGTCCAGGATCGAGGCCCACTACAAGGCCATTTGCGAACTGGTCGGCGATGGCGACGTGAGTGCGGAGGTGATTGCCACCGATTTCCAGGGAATGGTGGAAGAGGGCAAGCGATTGTCAGAAATCGCTGAAAACATCGTGGTAAAAATACCCATGACGCTGGACGGCATCAAGGCCATTTCCCACTTCAGCATGCTGGGAATCCCCACCAACTGCACCCTGGTGTTCTCGGCAGCACAGGCCATACTGGCTGCCAAGGCCGGCGCGACTTACATCTCACCGTTCATCGGCCGCATTGACGACACGAACTGGGACGGCATGGATCTCATCCGCCATATTGCTGAGGTATATTCCATCCAGGGCTTTGAAACGGAAATCCTGGCGGCCTCCATCCGCAATTCCCGCCATATCGTGGAAGCTGCCCGCAACGGGGCGGATGTGGTCACCTGTCCGCTGAGCGCTATCCTGGGCATGGTAAACCATCCCCTCACCACGATTGGGCTTGACAAATTTCTGTCCGACCACAGGAAGCTGAATCAATAGGGTCTGACAGAGCAGGGATACCGGGAGCAGGCTTTGAATTTAAACGGGGAAGCATATAAAAACCTCAGCGATTCACCCGAGAGGTTTGCGGTGGCGGCGGGGTGGCGTAGATCATGCGGCGCAGGGAATTGTTGTCCCCGCCTCGTTGCAGGTTGATGCCGGCGCCGCATGCGAAAATGAACTTCCATTTTTCATGAAAAATGTCATCTACGCCGACCAAAATCTGGATGGGAAGACGGCGGAAAGGATAAGATGAAAATCCGGCGACGGTGGTGTAGCCGTTCCATTCGGCGAAGATATTTGTTTCCCTACCTACCTGGACGGCTGCAGCGGCGATGAGGTTGAGAGGCCCTTCATCTTCAATCGAGTAGTCTTCATCGAGCCGGAAGCGCCCGTTGCCGAGTCCTGCTGTGAGATACAGCTTGCTGAAGGCTGGCGAGGCATCTTCTGCGTGCTCCCGCAGTTTCAAAACGCCGGTGGCGGTGGTGAAAAAACTCCGTATTTGGTGGGCCGGGGCCAACTTCCAGCCGGTCAGGTCGTTGATACCGGCACATAGCCACCAATTATCAGCCACGCGCCTGCTAAGCGAGATATCCAACGAGCCCTCCCCGAAGTTGCCGGGAGATCCGATGGCATTAAAAAAGCCATAAAGGTTTACGCGCACGTCCAGCCCAACCAACTTTTCCGGGTTACCCAATCCAAGATTCACAGAGGCATTTCCATCCGGGTTGAAAAAATCGCCGCTGAGCCTGCTGCGAGACTGAAGGGTGCTGCCAAAGCTTACATTTCCAACATAGCCCTTTCCATAGGCGTCTGGCACATAGATGCCAATGCCGGGCAGGCGCTCAGTCTGTGCGATGGCACACAGACTGAAAAATAGTGAAAAGCCCAGCAGCAATCCTCTTTTTTGCATGTGTGTTCAGTGGTGGCTTCCGGTCAGGACCTACCCGGATGGTACAGTCGGGACAAACGGATTGATGAAGACCTTCGTTCGTCAGGATTTTTCTCTATCGTACTGGCAACAACCGTGCAGGTTTTGATAGACATCATCCTTGGCTTTCACGAGTTCGGTGTCATGTCCGACATCGGCGCAGCGTTGGTGCAGTTCCTGGAGGGAGATGAGTTCCGGGTTGAATTTCACGGTGAGCATTTTTGTCTGCTGGTCCCAGGCTGCATAGCGTACGCCTTTGACGGCCAGTGCTTTTTCTATTCTGCTTTTGCACATGCCGCAGTTGCCATAGACTTTGAATTTCTCTGTTACGTTGCCGCCGTCCGCGGCCGGGTCTGTTGCCAGGGCGAAGAGGGGCATCATGAGGAGGAAGAAGATGATGGACTTCATGGTGTTTTTATTGTTTAAAACAGTTATTGGTACAATAAAGTTTGCAATAACAGCCGGGCGGCGATCTTAAAGGATCGTTAATATTCCATTTTAGCCATTTTGTACAAGTCAGCCTGGCTCATCTTTGAGGAGCATTAGCTGCGACGTAGGCCTGACTCAAAAGACCCGGTGCACTTTTGAAATATATTCCAACCAGCTCTGATCAGCTCCCGGTAAGGGCGGCGGGCGAGCCGAAGCCCCGTCAGCCACCTAAAAAAACTTCCCAAAGCCTGTCTCAAAAGTCCACTTGGCGAGACACCTACTTTGGAAAAGGAGTTTAGCTCAAAAGACCCTTGGCGGCTGACGCCGCCAAGGAATATTTTGAATGAATGCCCATTTTTTTGATTTTGCTTTTCAAAATCAAATAAATGGGCATTCATTCAGTATTTTATTTCGCCGCCGAAGGCGGCGAAAGTCTTTTGAGACACCGTCTAAAACCCCTTCCC
>JBEAYO010000055.1:0-11833 GCA_041159285.1 Bacteroidota bacterium
CTGGTCTTTTGAGACAGCCTCCTAAAAACCTCTTCCCCGCCGCGGTTTGGCGAAGCCAAGCCGCGGCGGGGAAGAGGTTTTCAGGGCACGGGGCTGCGCCCCGCGCCCTTTTCAAAGAGGAGCGCTGCACTCCGGTGACTTTTTACACAACCCCACGTGGCTGCGCCCCGCATCCTTTTCAAAGAGGGGCTGCAGCAAGATTTTTCACCTTCCCTGATGGGGCTACTCCCCTCCCCTTTTAAGGTAACCCTGCAGTAAAATCCTGTGTGCCAGGAAAGGTGAAAAGCGGTTCAAATAGTAATTTACGTAGCCCAGCCAGGAGTGTACCACCCTGAATTTTCTTTTCTCAATCTGGTTCAAAATCAGCCGGGCGGAGTCAGCCTGACTGGACACGGGGAAATCCGTGCGCTCAGGAACCTTGACTGTACTGCCGTCGGGACCCACCATGTGTTTTGTCTCGTCGTTTTTTGTAAACCCAAGGTAGGTGATGCCCACATAGATACCGAAAGGGTGCATTTCCTTGCTGAGCGCCTCGGCAACGGCAACCAAGGCTGTCTTGGAGGCACAGTACAACACGCTGCCACCCAGGCCATGGATGCCAGCCAGCGAGCCTACAAACAGCATGCTGCCTTTGGTCTTCTTCAGTTCCGGGATGGCAAAGCGACAGAGCAGCAGGGAGCCGACAAGGTTGGCATCTATCAATTGCCGGATCACCTGGGGCGCTGCCTCTTCGAAGTTCCCGTAGGTCGCTATGGCGGCATTGTTGATGAGGACGTCCAGTTTCCCGAAAGTTGAAACTGCTGTTTCCACCATTTGCCGGGCACATTCCGGGTCGCTGATGTCGCCTGGCAGAAAGCGGTACTGGGATTCAAAGCCCTTGAATGTGCTGTTTACCTCCGCCTTGCTTTGGGTGCTGCGCCCGTTGATGATTACCATGGCGCCTTGCCGCAGCACCTGAAGGGCCATTTCCCGACCCAAGCCACGAGTGGAACCTGTGATGATGACTACTTTGCCGGAATAGAATGAATGCATGGCTGGTTGGATATTGAAGACTTATAGTTATTGCCAGACCAAGGCATTTTCCAGCATGTGCACGAAGGGCTCCTGCTCCCAGGCACGGGCCTCGTGGCCGATGGAGGTGTAGAAGGTCCTGCCCTTTCCCACCCGTCGGTACCAGGCCACGGGATGGTGCCTGCCCATGCCGAAGTTTTTATCGGTCGTCCACAGCATGTTGCCGTTGGGGTCGATTTTCTCGCCGTCGATGTGATAAACGGTCTGGAAGCCTTTTTCGGCGGGGTGGCTGAAAAAGACATACCACTCCTCGGTATGGGTCCAGGTGGAGGGCAGCTTGCTGGTCAGGGCTCTGTCCGTCACGGAGTCCAGCTGCAGTTGGGCCTCCTGGAGCTGGTGCTCGATGGGGTGGTGGGAGAATTTGGCGCCCAGCAGGTTTTGCTCGTACCAGGGCCAGCGGTGGGAGTCGTCGCCGGCGCCGTGGATGCCGATGAGGGTGCCGCCGTTTTCCACGTACTGTTCCAGCGCTTGTTGCTGCTCGTCGTTCAAAACCCTGCCAGTGGAGTTGTTGAAGATGACGGCGTGGAAGCGGGAGAGCTGCCCGGGGTTGAAGACCCCGCCTGCCTCGGTGTCGTGGAGATACCAGTCGTTTTTCGCTGCGAGGCTGGCGAGGGTTTGTTTCCCCGCCGCTATGGATTCGCTGTGGCGAAAGCCGGTGGTCTTGGAGAATACGAGGATGGCTTTTTTTCCTTCCGGGATGGCGAGCGCGGGTTGCTCGGTTTCGTAGGTGACCGGGAAGCCGTGTTTTACTTTGTAAATAAAAAGACCCAGGGCGCCGGCCACCAGGAGAAGCAGGGCGAGCAGGCTCCACAAGGCGATTTTGATGATTTTTTTCATGACAGCGATTTAGCGTGGTTGTAAAAAAGACCCGTCCCCTACTCCACCTTCAGCACCTCGCGGCGATCTGAAACGCCGTTTTCATTGACGCTCTCGATGGTGAAATAGTAAGTCTTCATTTTATCCATGGCCTTGAACCAATATTCATTCGCATTGTGCACCATCACGCAATTGTAGAGCTTGTCGGGTGCCGTGCCGTAGTAGATGTTGTAGGCGAAGGCGTCTTCCACCGGCCGCCAGCGGATCCAGGCGCTGCGCTTGTCCTTTTCGGTGCGCAGCACCATGAAGTCTTCCACGTTGCCGGGTTTGGCGCCATGGCCGTGCCCAAAGACCCGGAGGCCGCTGATGGCAAACTTCCCCGTCGGCAGGTGGATATTTACGAGCTTGATGAAGCGCGCCTGCACGGGCTGCGGCAACTCGATGTAATCGTGGGGCACGTCGGTCTTGTTCTGGCTTTTATCCACGAGCAAGGTCCATTTCCGGCCGTCCAGGGAATGGTACAACTTGTACTGGTGGTAAATGTCTGTTTGCTTGCCCAGGAAGTCGGCGTCCTGGTCGGCGTAGTTGATTTGTACAGCCCGCACGGTGGAGACGGCCCCCAGGTCGGACTGTATCCACTCGCCGGGATTGGCGGTGGCGGCACTCCAGTGGGTCTTCATGTCCTCGTCCACCGCGAAGTTGGCGTGGCGCCCGCCATGCGTGGAGGAGACCTGGACGGGCTTGTTGTAGTTCAACAGCATCCAGCCGGTGAACTGGCTTTCCCGGCCGGCAGTGGCGGGACCCGGCAGGTAGTGCGGGTAGTCGCCGAAGGCCGTGTTGCAGTACATGACGTCGTCCTTGTCGAAGCCGGCCGGCCAGATGCCGAGCCGCCGCTCGAAGTTGTTCTTCACGGAGAGCATGATGGTGCTGACGTGCCAGTAGTTGCTCCAGTTGTCCTGGAAGGTGGCCCCGTGCCCGGCTCCTCGGGCAAAACCGCCCAGCTTCATGCTCAGGGGGTCCGACTGGTGCTCGAAAGGACCCAGGGGATGGGCCCCCACCGCCACGCCGTCGGCATAGCCGCTGAGTTCCGTGCCGGGGGCGCCGTATTGCAGGTAATATTTTCCATTGTGCCTGGTGACCCAGGCGCCCTCCATGAAGGCGTCGAGGAAGGTGTCGTCCATGTGTTCCCCGAAGCGTTGCCAGCCATAGCGCCAGCCCTTGAGGGTGAGGAGTTCCTTGCGGGTGCCGATGGGGTCGAAGGTCTTCCTGTCCAGCTCGATGCCGTAGAGGGGATAGACGTTGCTGCTGCCGTTGTAGAGGTATAGTTTGCCGTCGTCATCGGTGAAGAAGGCCGGGTCCCAGCCGCCGATCTCGAAGGAGTCCATGACGGGGGACCATTCGTTTTCGGCGGGGTTGGTGCTCATCCAGAGGGTGAACTGGCGGGAGTAGGTGGAGCCGATGACCAGCATGGTGTCCCCGACGATGCCGACGGCCGGGGCGCAGAGTTCGTCATAGACCTGGTTCCAGGGGCGGAGGAATTTTTTGGCGGTGAACTGCCAGTTGCTCATGTCGCTGCTTCGCCAGTAGCCCCATTGGTTGGTGCTGAAGAGGTAGTACTCGCCCTTGTAGTTGACGATGACGGGGTCGGCGGTGGCGCGGTGTCGGCCCCAGGTGGAGAAGTTGGGTATGGGGGTGTAGCCGTAGTCGAGGTTGATGGGGTTGCAGTAGGTTTGGTGCTGGGCTGCCAGCTGGCAGCAGGTGCCGAGGAGCAGCAGGAGGGTCCACAGTTGTTTCATGATATTCGCGTTCAGTTGAGATTGCAAATATTGTCAAAAGTGGGGAGAGTTTGACGGGGAGGCTTTTTGAAAATAAATAGACTTGTTTCGGCAGGGTCCGGGGAATGTTCAAAAAAGTGTGTCAAAGTATTTTTTCTAGCCCTCCGATTCAAAAAGTGAATTGCCGACCAAAGGAGGCAATTTACTTTTTGAATCGGAGGAGCCGCCCTTAGGCGGCTTTTTTGTCAAGAGTCGATCCATTTAGAGAATCGCTCTCCAAATTGCTCCATCAGCTCTTTTTGAACAGTTTTCCAATTGAATGCTTGACGTTTCCAGCTCTTTTCGTTGGCAGTCAGGGCTAAAAAAAGCTGTTTTGTCAACGCTTTTTCGTCCGTCCAGGCTCCTTTGGCTTTAGTGACCTTGCGTATCACCCGATGGAGTGCTTCCACAGGGTTAGTAGTATAAATCATGCGCCGAATATCGGATTTGAAAGCCATAAAAGCCATCAATTCACTCCAGGCTTCCTCCCATTTTTGAGCAATTTCTTTGTACGGTTTATCCCATTTTTCTTTGAATGCAGCCAAGGCATTCAAGGCTTGGGCTTCAGTAGCAGAGGTATAGATCTTTCGTAAATCAGCACATACAGCCTTGATGTCCTTGTCTTTAACAAAACGGGTCGAAGACCGAATCATGTGCACCACGCAGCGCTGCACGATACTTAGTGGGTAGACATCAGCAATCACCTCTTTAAATCCTTTAAGGCCATCTACACAGAAAAACAGTACATCTTCAACCCCGCGTCGTTTGAGGTCTTCCAACACTAAGCCCCAGTTACGAGCGCCTTCATGGGACTCTACATATAATCCTAAAACATCTCGATTTCCCTGACTATCAACTCCATATACTGTCTGCACAACCTTTGTATCGTACCGACCTTCATGCCTCACTTTATAGTGAATCCCATCCAAATAGATGATCGCATAGCAAGGACTTAAGGGACGACTTTGCCAATCCACAATCTGGTTCCACACTCTGCTCGTCACCGCGCTGATCGTGCCTGCGCTTAGCTCTACTCCATACAATTCCAACAAATGATGACGGATGTCTTCTATAGATTGGCCCCGACCATACAGACTCAAAATCATTTCGTCAAATCCTGTATGAATCTCTCGCTCCCATTTGCCAACCAGTTTTGGTTCAAATTCTCCCGCTCGATCACGAGGTAGAGACACTTCTACTGGGCCAAATTTACTCCGTAAGGTCTTCTTTGTGTGGCCATTACGTCGGTTCGTTACCCCTTCCGCTTTACTCTCTGTTAATTGAGAATCCAGTTCCCCTTCCAGGGCCGCATTCACCATATCTTGCAGTAGTTGGCTGAAGATACCGTCTCGCCCCGTCAGGCCTTCTCCTGTGTAAAGCGCTTTTAGAACTTCTTTCCGAATCTCTGGATTCGGGATTAAGTCCTCCATTCTTGGTCTTTGTTTCTGTTCCTTTTTCATGTTTTCAAAATTAAAGATTAACATTTAACCTTGACACACTTTTTTGAACACTCTCTGTTTCGGCAGGGTCCGCCAAAGGGCAAAAAGGCTCTTTTCTTCCCACTTTGTGCCTTTTTTAGGTCAAATAGCTGGGCTATTCTTCCTAAAATAGCCTTCAATTGGAAAGAAAATAGCACTTTTTTCCCACTTCGCTGACCCGCAGTCCAAGTCTATTGAAGGTGAAGGAATACACAAGAGATGTGGAATTCGAGGCCTTCATCAGGGACGAGGAGAAGCAGGATGCTATCATGTTTTATTAGTATCAAAGCCGACTATCTACAAATAGTCAAAGAACCGCATTATTCCGCGATGCACCTGAGGGAGAACCCGTTCCGCCGGTAGTTGTAGAACGTGTCGGCACTGCCGCTGCTGAAGTACAGGCGCCAGGCGAATTCCGTCCCGGACTCCGTGCTGCTCCAATAGCCGCCGTAGTCGCCGCGGTTGACCAGCAGTCCGTCGAAGTACCAGCGGTTCCCTGCCGCCGGGAGCATCAAGCCGGGCCCGAAGAAGCGGCCGCTGCTGTAGTTAATCGAGCTGGAGGTCCAGGTACCGGTAATGCTTTGGGTGTTGTTGTTTCGCACGCCATCCCACTGCGCTAAGGTCGGCACGCGGAAGCCCCGTGGGCAGGGGTCGTTGGCGGTTTTAGTGTCATCCGACCAGGCGCCATTGGGGGCATCGGTGTTCCAGCCGCTGATTAGGCTGGAATTAGCCTGCCCTGCGTCCGGACCCGAAGGACCCGGTGCCGCCATCGCGGCAAAGCCCCACTGCCAGTAACCGCCGTTGATTTCCCAACTCGGCGTGAAAAAGTCGGCAGAAGTGTTGGTAGCGCCGAGGTTACGGCACATGAATGCTTTCCAGACATTAGGTGCCACGTAAGCACCACAAATGTCCACCGATAGCTGGCAGGTCTGCCCGCCGATGTTCAGCGCGAAGTTCGCCATGCCGGCTCCGGAGGGCGTGCCGGTGATGGCATAGACCGCGTGGCTGGTGGAGAAGTTGCCTGCAGGCAGCGTGGCTGTCAGGCCTGTGACACCCGTGGAGGACACCACCTGCCCGCTGTGTGCGCCGCCATTGCCTCCGGTATAGGAAATGCTGGCGGACACGCCCGCCGCTGGCTGGCCGGGTTTCAGGGTGCCCGTGACAATCGCCCCCGCGCAATTGAGCGAGCTGATGGTGAAAAGGCAATCCATCGATTTCCAGAAAGGCATGGCCGGGCTGCCAAAGTTGATATCCAGGCAAACGGAGGTAGAGTTGAATATCATCAGCCCCGTGGCCGGACTTGCGATGGCGTCGCGCTGCGCCTGCGTCATGCGCGGCAGCAGGAAGCCCTTGTCGGTGCTCTGAAGTTCCACCAGGGCGGAGGGCTCGGCTTGACCGGTCAGCCGTTGAGGCAGCAGGAGGGTGCTAAGCAGAAGAAATAGGGTGAGCGAAGACATTGCTTGGAGGGCGGCGCCTGGCTGCATTGGGTATTTTATCATCATCGTTTTCATTGCTTGATGTGTTTCTAATATAATGGTTATTCCCACTAGCAGGTTTTTACAAATAAATTGTTTGGCATAGAGCCTGTATGTATTTGTATTGTATGAAGCGACACTTATTTGAGTGTAAAATACAGCGGCTTCCGTGTAGCGCCAATTATTTTTACGAAAAACTGAAAAACCTTGTTAATGCATGGCTTCCGGGGGCTGGCTGGAAAGCGAGGCATTGCTGCAAGCGTGTTTCCTGTTACTGGTCAGGACTGCTAAGACCTGAAGGGCCGGCATACATCAGCGAGGGGTGCAGCCCCTCTTCACATGGCCTAGTCCAGCTCCTTATTTGTCATCTTCACACCTCAAACAGCCTGGAGAGCTGTGCCAGCCCGACCACTTCCACCTCCCCCTGCAGGGGAAAGGGCGTCTTCACCGGCGCGACGACAAAGTGGCGGCTAGTGCGGAGATCCTGGCGGGAAACATGGAAACCCTTGCCCAAGACTGGCGAAGTGCTGAATTTGATTTCAACCAGCACTTGCGGCACGTTTCCTTTGGCGAGGACGAGATCCGCCTCCGCCCCGGCATGGGTCCGATAAAAGTACAACTGATAATCTGCCGGCATGCAGGCCGCAATTTCATTCACCACATAAGTTTCCCACGAACTGCCAAGGGCAGGGTTCCCCAGCAGGGACTGCCAGTTGGAAATGGCGAGTAGGTAATGCAGTATGCCAGTATCCCGGAGGTATAGCTTGGGACTTTTGACCAGCCGTTTCGGAACATTGGGGATGAACGGAAATACCGTACGGAGCAAAAACGCCGACTCAAAAAGGTGCAGGTACTTCCGCACCGTCTGCGCATGAAGGGAAAGGGATGCGGCAAGCTTCTCCGTGTTAGAGAGGTTGCCGCTCATGTGGGCGAGCATCGTCCAGAACTGTCCCACCTGGACAGGATTGGAATGAATGCCGATTCCGGGCAGGTCCCGCTCCAGATAGGTGCGGACGAAGTTTTTCCGCCATTCAAGGCTGAAGGCATCGTCGGGTGCCAGAAGCGACCCCGGAAAGCCGCCCCGCAGCCAATGCGTCTGATAGTCAACCACTCCCGACACTTCGGCAAGGGTCAGCGGTGGCAGCTCAAGGTAGGCGACGCGGCCTGCCAGCGACTCGGAAGCCTGCCTGACGAATTCAGGCGCTGCCGAGCCCAGCAGGATGAAGCGGCCGGGGCGGCGGTCGCGGTCAATCAACACCCGCAGGACGGGGAACAAGGCTGGCAGCCGCTGCACCTCGTCAAGTACCACCGTGTGGTCGGCGTAGCGCTCCAGAAAAAGCATCGGCTGGCTCAGACTGGCGAAATGCTCCGGATCCTCGAGGTCGAGGAAGAGCACCGGGCGGTCCCAGTTCAAAACGACCATCCGTGCGAGGGTGGTCTTACCCGCCTACCGGGGGCCGATGATGCCGACTGCCGGGAAGTAATGACTTAGCCGAAGCACCTCCTGGGCAAGTGTGCGGGGTAGCAATTGATTCATTTATCTTTGAAAATTGGTGACTATAGTCATTTTTTTAAGGTAAAAATACAATGATTTTTTAATTCTTGCTACAAAAGCCAAGGTTTCAACAAGAACAGCGGCTCTTGCGGCCCGCTTGCAGGTATTCACGCCATGGCAAACACAAATTCCTTTGCAACCAAAAGTTGTCAAATGTTGAAACTTTAGAAGCCGGCGCGAGCACTTGTGTGCAGGTCGATGACTGCAAGAGACGCTGCGCTTTACGCTTGCTGGAAATGTACTTTGATTGAAAGGACTACAGCATGTCAAGATTTGAGACACCCGGATTATTCTGCGATACACCTTAGTGAGAACCCATACTCCCGGAAGTCGTAGGTCGTGTAGGCACCGCCGCTATCGAAGCGCAGGAACCGGGCTGCGTGAGTCTCCACCTCCGTGCTGCTCCAATAGGAGCCGCTGCCACCGCGGCTGAACAGCTGACCGCCGAGGAAGTAGCGGTTCCCTGCCGCCGGGAGCATCAAGCCTGGTCCGAAGAAGCGGCCGCTGCTGTAGTTAGTGGCGCTGGAAGTCCAGGTGCCAGTTATGCTTGGGGTGTTGTAGAATTGCACGCCAGCCCACTGCGATTGGGTCGGCACGCGGAAGCCCTGGGGACAGGGGTCGTTGACGGTTTTAGTGGCATTCAACCAGGCGCTGTCGGGGGCGTTAGCCTCGTCCCAACCACTAATTGCCAACTCGTTCGTCTGGCCAGTACCAGAGCCCGTAGGCCCGTGGGCGAAGTTCGGCGTGTTGGTGTACAGCCATTGGCTGGAACCCGGGCCCAGGCGGCCCCACTGCCAGTAGCCACCGTTGATCTCCCAACTCGGCGTGAAAGGGTCGGCAGAAGTATTCGCAGCGGCCAGGTTATGGCACATGAACGTTTTCCATTGATTGGAGGCCACGTAGGCACCGCAGGTAACCACAGTCAACGACAGCGTGCAGGCCTGCCCGCCGATGTCCATCGCAAAACTCGCCGTGCCGAGGCTTGCTGGTGTGCCCGTGATAGTGTAAGTTAGGCTACCGTCGCCAGAGGCGAAGTTGCCAGCTGGTAGTGTCGCCGTCAGCCCTGTAACACCCGTGGAGGTGACTGTCTGGCCAGGATGTGAGCCGCAGTTGCCGCCTGTGTAGAGTATGGCTCTAACGCCCGAGGCCGCCTGGTAAAGGAAACTTGTAATCCCAGCCCCGCAATTAAGCGAGCTGATGGCTCCCACGGCTGGCTGACCCACCGTCACCGACAGCGTGCAGGCCTGCTCGCCGATGCTCAGTGCGAAGCTCGCCGTGCCAGCGCTGGCAGGCGTGCCCGTGATGGTGTAAAGCAGGTTGCCACCGCCATTTGCTAAAACACCGGCTACGAGCGTCGCTGTCAGCCCCGTCACACCGGTGGAGGATACAGATTGCATGGAGTATACACCGCCATTGCCATACATGTAGGGTACACTGGCACTCACACCCGAGGACACCTGGCTGCAAGTCAAGGTGCCGGCAATCACAGCCCCGCCGCAGTTCAGCGAGCTGATGCCCCCTGGTGGCAGCACTACCGTCACCGACAGTATGCAAGCCTGTCCGCCGATATTCAGCGCGAAGCTCGCCGTGCCGAAACTTACCGGTGTGCCGGTGATATTGTAAGTCAGGCTACCGCCGCCGGAGTCGAAGTTGCCAGCGGGTAGTGTCGCCGTCAGCCCTGTAACACCCGTGGAGGTGACTATCTGGCCGGGATGTGGGCCGCAGTTGCCGCCTGCATAGTATGCACTTACACCAACGCCCAAGGCCGCCTGGCCGCTGGTCAATACACCTGTAATCTCAGCCCCGCTGCAATTTAGCGAGCTAATGGCCCCTACGGCTGGCTCACCCACCGTCACCGACAGCGTACAGCCCTGCCCGCCTATGCTCAGCGCGAAGCTCGCCGTGCCGGCGCTTGCCGGTGTGCCAGTGATGATGTAAACCAGACTGCCACCGCCGTTGGCGAAGTTACCGGCCGGCAGGGTTGCTGTAAGCCCCGTCGCCCCTGTGGAAGAGACCGATTGCATTGCGTATGCCACTCCGTTGCCGCCCGTGTAAGGCAGGCTGACACTCACTCCCGAGACCGCCTGGCCGCAGACCGATGTACCAGTGATAACAGTTCCGCTACAGTTCAGAGAGCCGATATCTGATGCCACGCACCTGAGAGATAACCCGTCCCGCCGTAAGCTTTGGGTCGTGTTGGCACCGCCACTGAAGAAGCTCAGTTGCCAGGCGATGTCCGTCCCGCCCTCCGACCTGCTCCAATAATAGCCATAATCACCGCGGCTGAATAGCTCACCGGAGCCGTAGTTAAAGCGGCCTCCTGCCGCCGGGAGCATCAAACCAGGTCCGAAGAAGCGGCCACTGCCGTAGTTGGTAGGGCTGGAATCCCAGGTGCCGGTAATATTTTGATTATTGTTGTTTAGGACACCATCCCACTGCCCCTTGGTCGGCACGGTGAAGCCCTGGGGGCAGGGATTGTTTGCTGGCCAGGCTCCGTCCGGAGCTGCCGCGGTGCTCCAGCCACTTATGCTGCCGCTATTGGCCTCAAAAGCCCCAGAGCCTGTCGGCCCGTGGGCGAAGTTCGGCGTGTTGGTGTTCAGCCATTGGCTGGAACTCGGTCCCAGGCGGCCCCATTGCCAGTAGCCGCCATTAACCTCCCAACTCGGCGTCAAGGGATCGGCGGAAGTGTTCGCAGCAGCCAGGTTGTGGCACATGAACACTTTCCACTGGCTTGGCGCCACATAGGCACCGCAGGTAACTACCGTCACCGACAGCATGCAAGCCTGCCCGCCGATGTCCAGCGCAAAGCTGGCCGTACCGGCTCCCGACGGTGTGCCCGTGATGTTGTAAACCAGGGTGCCGACGCCATTGGCGAAGTTGCCGGCCGGAAGTGTAGCCGTCAGCCCCGTCACCCCGGTGGAGTTCACGGTATGGCCAGGGTGCGGGCCACCGTTGCCGCCTGTGTAAGGGATGCTGCGAGAGGTCGTTGCCGGGAAGCCAGCAGTCAGATTGCTATTGGAAACAGCACCTGCGCAATTCAAGGCTCCAATGCTGCCCCGGCAGGTGTAAGGCCACCACATGGGTGCCGAGGGGGTTCCGAAGTTGATTTCCAGGCACACGGAAGTGGTGTTGAATATCATTAGCCCCATGGCGGGGCTTTGTATAGCATCTCGCTGGGCCTGCGTCAGGCGTGGCAGCAGAAGACCCCTGTCAGCGCTTTGTAAATCAAGAATGGCGGTGGGGTCAGGTATCACACCGCCGATGACGGTTTGTGCCGAGGCCGGTACCAGGAAGGCGCCAATCTGCAGCGCAAGGATGAGCAGCCGCACCGCTTTCGGGGCGATGCAAAGCTGCGTTGGACTTTTGATAGTCAAAATTTTCATTGCTTGATGTGTTTCTGCCATCATAGATGTTCCGACTAGCAAGGTTTTGCAATCAAAATATCGTGCATGGAACCATACCTGAATTAGTATTGCATAAAGCGAGACTGATTTAAGTGAAAAGTACAGCGATTTCCATATGGCACCAAATATTTTTACTAAAAAAACTGGAAAATCCTTGTTAGTGTATGGCTTCCAGGGTATGGCCGGAAAGCGGGGCCCACTTCTAAGCGCCCCCTCATTG
>JBEAYO010000056.1:0-11644 GCA_041159285.1 Bacteroidota bacterium
GTGCGGCACCGGAGGAACCAGCCGCAAGGACTTTTTACACAACCCCGCGGAAGAGGGATTTTAGGGCATTCGGCCGGCCGCAAGGATTGCCGGGTCTTTTGAGACATCCTCAGGAGGGGAGGGCTCGAGCCTGCACCCCGCGCTCTTTTCTAATCGAAAAGCGAGGCAGATATGTATCTATTGATTTTACCTTTTTGCTTTGGGGAGAACTATCAATAATTGACGAGCAGAGCGCCGGCCAGCTCCAGTTCCCGCAACACCTCCCGAGCCTGCTCTGGCAAGCGGGCCCTGCAGCAGGGCACCAGCAGCGAGGTGCGGTAACCCAGCGCCAGGCTGTCCAGCGCGGTATTGCGAACGACCTCATCCAGGGGGATGCCTGCGAGGCAGAGCGCATCCACCTGGTTGGCTGCTAAAAAGTCGTTGAGACTGGTGTCACGCTGTTTGTCGGCGTCATAAAAGGCGCTGTAAGGAGGAATATCTGCCTCGGCGCCCATGAGGGCAGTGAAGGCGATGCCCTGCGTTGACAAGCCCGGCATCCATTCAGCGCCGAAGGAGCCTTGTACCCCGAACAGGTGCGTTAGCAGGGTAGGGCGGCCCCCGATGTCAATGGTTTGCCCAGGGCGGCGCCAGGGGTGGTTGGCTGCAAAAGTGCAGTGATTGGCTGGCTGATGGAAATTGGCGGCAATCAGCAGGTCGTGCTTTGCCACCTGCTCGTTAATGCAGGCAATCAACTCATCGCTGCCGGGAACCTCGGCCGGTCCTCCGGGGAGCAGGTCCACCTGCATGCCGATAACCAGGAGTGCATTTTTCATAGCTTAATAGCCGATTTTCCCGCCGGGGACTGCCATTTGCTTGCGCAGGGCGGCCATGCGCAGGGCGGTCACGGCCGCCTCCACCCCCTTGTTGCCATGCTTGCCACCGGCGCGGTCCTGAGCCTGTTCGTAGTTGTCGGGTGTCAGCACGCCGAAGATACAGGGGATTCCGCTGACCAGGCTGAGATTGGTCAGGCCGTTGGCAACGGCGATGTTGATGTATTCGTCGTGCCTGGTTTCACCCTTGATTACGCAGCCGAGGCAGATGATGGCATCGAATCGGCGGCTGCCGGCCATGATCTTGGCGCCTGCCGGCAGCTCAAAAGAGCCCGGCACCTGGACGGAGTGGATGTTTTCCTCCATTGCCCCGTGCTTGAGCAGGGTGCTGAGGCAGCCCTCGTAAAGGGCGTGGGTGATATCGGCATTCCATTCCGAGACGACGACGCCGATGGTGAAGGGTTTGCCGTCGGGAATGTCGGCTTCTGTATAGGCGGAGAGATTTTTTTTACTTGTCATAGTGATTGGTATGCAGAGTCTTTTGTTCAGTCAAACAAGAAAAGAGGCACGAGGGCAGAGCCCCGCGCCTCTTTTCAGGAAAGCTGATTTGGTGCTGGCAAGCCAGCGTCCAGGTGACGCCGGCCTTACAGCAGACAAAATTATTGCCCCAGCAGAATGATGTGCTTTTCGGCATCCTTCATTTCCGGGGAGGTGGGATACGCCTCCTGTATTTTCTTCCAGGCATCGAGCGCCTGCTCCTTGTTGCCCTGCTTTTCGCTTAGCATGGCCAATTTCTTCAGGTAATAGGGCGTCAGGATTTCATTGTCGCCGTTGCTGGCTGCCTTATCGTAGTAGGAAAGCGCCTTTTCGAGGTCGCCTTTTTCAGACCAGGCATCGCCCAGGGCTCCGTTTTTCATAATGGGGAGCATTTTGCCGCTGGCGCTGTAGTCCTCGAGATAGGAGATGGCGGCATCGTACTGGCCCATGTTGAGACAGGAGACTCCTGCGTAGTAGAGTGCGGCATTGGCAGCATCCGTGCCACCGTATTTCTTGACGATATCCGCAAAACCAGGGAAGCCGCCGCCTGGATTCACCAAAGCCAGGTTGAAGGAATCGCGTTGGAACTGCCATTCCGCCTGTGCCATTTGTTCAACCGCCTCTTTCTGCTTGGGAAGCTTGTAGAGGTAGGTGTAGCCCAGGTATCCTCCAAGTACTGCCACCAAGGTGCCTGCGACAATCATGATCTGCTTCTGATATTTCTGGAAAAAATCTTCGGCTTGCCCTGTCACTTCTGTGAGGTCAATCAGAACGTCATCCTGCTTTTTAGTTGTCTTTTTGCGTTGTGCCATCTCGTGAAATGTTTACGTAAATGATCGGGTTTTGTATGCCCGTCTCCAACCCTATTAATGGTTGGCCGGACAAGCGCCCACTGCTTTTTTATTCAGTTAGATTAACCTTTACGGAGAATCGTCCCCAAGGTTTTGTCAAAAGTGGCGCAAAAATAAAGAAACTTTGCAATCCAAAAAAAAAGTTGTCGGCAGAAACCCCGATCCTGCGAGATTAAAGGGTCTATCCGGCTCTTTTCCGGAGAAAGAAGCGCCGCCGGAACAGGTCAGGCAACTAAAAAAAGGCCCCGGTTCATCAAATCAGAACCGGGGCCCTTTTTTTTTAAACAATAGAGGATCAGTCCCTCATGTAGGGATAGTCCTGCTGAACATAGTTATCCTCGAAGAGACCCTTGCCGTCCGGCAGGCTTGAATCTTCAGCGAACTGTGCGGCATCCTCAATTTCGATGCGAATTTTTTCGCGGATGGTTTCCAGTTCGTCCTCAGTCACCAGTTTCTGGTCCAGCATGGTTTGCTCCGTGATTTTGATCGGATCGATATCCATGTAGTATTTCAGTTCCTCGCGGGTGCGGTAGCTGCCCGGGTCGGATACGGAGTGGCCCTTGTAGCGGTAGGTCTTGATTTCCAGGAAATAGGGGCCTTTGCCGGAGCGGATGTGCTCAACGGCCCTGGCCACTGCCTCGTGCACGCTTTCCGGGCGCATGCCGTCAACCGGCTCGCTCGGCATGTCGTAGGCAAAGCCCAGCTTGTAGATGTCCTTGATGTTGCTGGTGCGCTCCACGGAGGTGCCCATGGCGTAGTTGTTGTTCTCGCAGATGTAGAGCACGGGGAGCTGCCAGGTCATGGCCATGTTAAAGGCCTCGTGCAGGGCGCCCTGGCGGGCCGCGCCGTCGCCGAACATGGTGACGCAGAGGTTGTCAGTGCCCCGGTATTTTTCCGCGAAGGCTATGCCGGTGCCGATGGGAATCTGCGCGCCGACGATGCCGTTGCCGCCGAAGTAGTTGTGTTCCCTGGAGAAGAAGTGCATGGAGCCACCCTTTCCCTTGTTCACACCGGTCTCCTTGGCATATAGCTCAGCCATGCAGGCCCTGCTGCTCACGCCCCTTCCCAGGGCGATGCCATGCTGGCGATAGGCGGTGACAATACAGTCTTCCGGGCGGATGGCTGACTCCAGGCCGGCGGACACGGCTTCCTGTCCGATGTAAACGTGCAGAAAGCCCCTGATCTTTTGCTGGCTGTAGCCCATGAGCGCCCTTTCCTCAAAGCGGCGTATGCGCAGCATCAGCTCGTACCATTGCATGTACTGCTCTTTGCTGAAGGCGGTTGTTCCTTTCTTTGCCTTGGATGCAGATTTCTTCCCTGGATTCGCTTTTTCGAGAACCATACTGTTTTTTTTTAGTAAAGGCTGTTTTGTTTGCAGGAATTTAACACCGCAGACCGGTGCCAGGTTTCGGTTGCGGCGAATTTTAACCGCATTCTAAAATTCAGTGCAAAAAAAAGGCTTTTATCTCAAAAAGTAAAACATTAGCGCCCTGAGCGGTCAATAAAGTTTGACCCTGCCTGTTGGGTGCCGAACAGCAGCACGTCCTGGATGTTCACATGGGCTGGCCGCGTGGCCATGAAATAAATCACCTCGGCCACATCGCTGGCTTTCAGCGGTTGAAAACCGTCGTACACCTTTCCTGCCCGATCCAGGTCTCCGTCGAAGCGGACGGCTGCGAACTCGGTCTCCTCCACATGCCCTGGGGAAATCTGGCTGACCCGTATGTTGTGCTGGTAAAAGTCCAGCCGCATGGACTTGGTCAGTGCATCCACTGCGAATTTGGTGGCGCAGTAAACGTTGCCAGCGGGATAGACCTCCTTGCCGGCGCTGGATCCCACATTGATGATGTGGCCCTTGCGGCGGGCCACCATCCCCGGTGCCACAGCCCTCGTGAGGTATAGCAAGCCCTTGATGTTGGTGTCGATCATGGTGTCCCAATGCTCCGGGTCTCCTTCGTGAAGTGAGGACAGCCCTCTGGACAGCCCCGCGTTGTTGATCAGGATGTCCACCTGCCGCCATGATTCAGGCAGTTCCCGGAGTGCGGCCTCAATGGCAGCCGGATTGCGGACATCGAAGCATAGCACACTGATCTCGTTGCGGTATTTCTCCAGCAGGCTGTTCTTCATCGCCTCCAGGCGGTCGGCACGACGGCCCGTTGCAATGACGCGGAAGCCGTTGGCGGCAAATATCTCGGCAGTAGCCCTCCCGATGCCGGAGGTGGCGCCTGACACAAACACCAACGGTTTGTCAGCGTTGTCAATGACGAGCTGTTGCGGCCTCAGCCTGGTGACTTCAGATTGGCTGGGTGCTTCCTGCTCCGGCGCTTGTTCAGCCGATGCTGTTGTCGGGTTCAATTGACCATTGAGCTGGGAGCCATTGTCGTCTGCGATGTTTTTTTCCTGGTGGGCATCAGGCAGTGCCATGGCATGAGCGCTTCCGTTTTCCGCAGCTGATTCTGCGATGTGACCGGCCTGAGGTATTTCACCACTCAGGCTGGCAGCAAAGTCTCTCTTTCTGGCGTTGTTGGGTCGCGTGCCGAGGAAAGCCAGGTCGTTGGAGGGGGTCTTGAGCTCCGGGTTCACCACAATGGCGCGTTCGTAGTGGTCCCTTGCCTTGTCGTAATCCCCAAGTTCGTAGAAGATCAATGCCAGGTCGTAGTTGGCAAAGGGATGCGTAGGCTCCAGCTGCAGGGTGTTCTTGAAATAACGGATGGCACTTTCCGTATCGCCCATGAATTCATGCAGGAGGCTGGCAAGCTGGTAACAGGCCTCCGAGTTCTGATTATTGTAGGTGAGTGCTTTTTTGTAAAAGCCAACTGCCTTCTCTTCCTGACCCTCAAAGTGGTGTTGCAGCAGTAGTCCCATCCTGAAAAAAACATCCGGATAATCCGGCACCAGATAGGCCACCTTTTCAAAGCATTTCCGCGCCTGGCCGAAATGACCCTGGTTTTCCTCAATCTCTGCCAGCAAAAACCAGGCATCTGCATTGTCGTTGTCCTCCTGCAGGATGATGTCAATTTCATGGCGCGCCTCTTCCCAGCGTTCTCCATAGCGAGCCAGGGCGTAGGCGAGATAGTAGCGGACTGCGGATTCACCGGGATTCATCTCCACGGTCTTTTTCAGGTATTGCAGCCCTTCTTGGATGAGCTGGCTGTCGAAAAGGTTCAAGGCATGGTCCAGAACCTCGGTGGGCGTTGCCTGGCCTTTGCCCTCGGGATGCAACAGCAGCCCTTCTTCATCGTCGGAGACGAGGTTCAGCAATACCTCGCCGACCTCCAGATCATCTGCTTCCTCGGCTTCGGGAGGCACGGCATCAGCGCTGGCGGGTTCCTCCTCAAACAAGGAATTCAGGTCGAAGCCCTCTGGATTGTCTGGGTCGTCAGACAGGAATTTGAATTCCTCTGCGTCTTCTTCGTCAACCTCGTTGAAGGCCTCCGAGAGTATTTCATTGATGTTGATGTCCTCGTCGTCCTCATCCTCCTGCTGCAGCAGAAAGTTGGCAGAAGGGGGTAGGTTCTCCAGTGATTCGCTGTCGTCGGCAGGTGCCTCCGGAGAGGGGGCATCATCTGTTTCTGCGGAGTTGGTGTTTTCCGATGGCGGCTGTTGTCCGGACAGCCGGGCGGTGATGTTGGCATTTTCAGCCATCAAGGCCTCTGAGGATTCCTCGATGAGCTCTGCCAGGGATTTTTCATTGTCCTTGCCGGTGTCAGCAAAGCTGCCGGCCAGCGCCTCCAGTCCGGGCTGGGTACTTTGGCGGGGAGCAGATTCATCCCCGTTGAACTGCCGGAACAACTGGAAGCCATCGGCAGAGAAGGAGGCAAGCGTGTGCCAGCGCAGGTTTCGCAGATAGCGGAGGAACTCCCCGATTTCCCCGGACACCATTTTGACGGTCTCCACCATTCGCTCGGTCACGATGTCGGGTTCGAGGTAGCGGAGGTCCTTTCGCAGATGGAGGTAGCGGTCCTGCCAGTAATTCATGTAGGCAATGACGTTGCTGACCCGGTCGAAGGCAGTGGGAACCTTTTCCAGCGTTCCTTCGGCGTTGGGCTGGTCGCCGGGGGCCACGATGGGGAATAGAATACCTGAGGCAGCCCATTCCTTGATGGCCTCCAGGGCCCCGTTCATGCAAGCGGTGGATTTGAGGTAATTATCAGTGATGAGCATCAGCACAGCACCGCCGGGCTTGCCCACCAGCTTCAGGAGTGGGGTGGAGGAAGTGTCGGAAAGGCTGATGCCCTGGATGTCGTAGCCCAGGCCCTTGAGAGCATTGGTCAATTGCGAGGCAGTGGATTCATTTTCCGCGCTATAGACAATAAGGTGATGTTTGCTGCGTGACATAATATAGTGTTTGTGCCGGAGTTGGGTTGGGCTTCCGGCTGCTTCAAAAGCGGATTTGCGCTCACTCGGCTATCAGGGATGTTACAAAGTTATCGAATTCTTTTGTGAAAGCTACATATTCGCTGGTGGCCGGGCCATAAAACCCAGTGTGTATCTTTCGGACGCGGTTGTTTTTATCGATGAAAAGCAGGGTGGGGTAGGAGAAGACGCGATTCAGCATAGGCAGTGCCCTGGCTGCGTCCTCCTTTTTATTGGATCCGGCGTGGAGGATTTCGTACGGAATTCCCAGCCGCTGCTTGTAAAGTCGGAGACCGGTATTGATTTTCTCCTGGCTGCCGCGCTCAAATGCCAGCCCGATCACGGCCAGGTTTTCCGGCTTTTTTTCACGGAGGTAATTCACCAGGAAAACGCTCTCATCCATGCAGTTCGGACACCAGGTGCCCATGATTTGCACGAGCTTCACTTTGCCCCGATACTCCTCGTCCTGCAGGCTGACCAGCTTTCCATCTGCGTTGGGGAAGGAAAAGTTGATGATCTCAAAGCCGGGATTGAGGGTGGTCAGTGAGTCGGGGTTGGCCAGTTTGAACCGATTGTCGCGCTTTGCTTCCCAGGTGCTTCGGTAATGTTTGCCGGAATAAAAGGCTCCGCTGAGGGTATTGTCGGCCCCTATTTTTCCCTGAAAAAGATAGGCATGGCTTCCATCGAAACAGGAAAGGAAGAAGCGATCCTGCTGCACGGTTCCTTCCAGGTAGCGGAAATCACCGGTCTCTGTCTGGAAAGTGCCGGTCAGGCGGTTGCCATCCTGGCGGAATTCGGCGATGGCAGGGTAGGGCGCATCTGACTCGAGGTCGAAGGTGCAGGCCCACTGGCCGCTGAGGTCGGCAGCTGGTTTTTCGCGCAGGGGGGTAAAGCGGTAGTCCTTGCCTTGGGTGGCCACGAACGGGATGGCGTAATTTTCCCTGGAGGCCACTACCCAGGCACCCTCTATCACATGTCCGGCAAAATAGCCGGTGATGTAGGAGTCGTAAATGGGAAAATCGATGCGCACGGTATCCCTGGCGCGATGGCGGCTGCGGCCGAAGCTGATGTCCTCGGCGGGCACCAAGATGCGCTCCTCGCCGTTGAGGATCTCAATGTGGAAAGCAGTGTCGCTGTCGTAGATTACCTCGAAGGTGAAGGGTATTTCATCTTCTGCCACCGCATCATACTTCAGGTTGAGTTTCTCCGGCAGGGGTTTGCCCTTGGGATTGGGCGTGTTCATGTCCGGCTCCAGTTTCAGGACGGCCCGCCAGGTGCCGGGCGGGAGAGCCGGGTAGTCGTTGGGCACTGCCACGCAGCCGCTGAGGGCGAGGGAAGCTGCCAGGCTGACAAAGAGAAGTTGTTTGTTCATTGTATTCAGGATTTTTCGCCGACGAAATAATCTTCCTTGTTTTTGAAAAGGACGTTGAAGGTGGTCAGGCTGCCGTAAATCCGCGTGATGTACTGCTGGAGGTCCACCTTTTCGTCATCGCTGAGCTGGCTGCTGTTGATGCGTTGCTCCATCACGCGAAGGCGGTCGCGCACCATGACGATCTTGTGGAAGAACGTTTCAATTGGGACATCCTTGGGCTTCAGGCTGTTGTCCTGGGGTTGCATGACCAGCGTGCCACCCTTCCAGCGCTCGCCGATTTCAACGACTTCTCCGAAGCCATTCCAGTGTCTCAAAATCTTGATCAGAGATTTCTCCGCCTCGGAGAATGTGATGGGTTCTTCGGCGGGGACTGCCTCTATGACTTCCCACTTGTCGTATTCCTTGCCTACCATTTTGAGGCCGTGGAGCATGAAACAGCACTCGTATGCCACTGCATGGAGTCGCACGATTACGCCGTCTCCGAACGCTGGATGCTTTACGCGGGAACCCGGACCCAGTAATGAGGTTTGACTAATATCGCTCATGTGATTTTTTTTAAAATGCAATTATCGCTGAAAAATTGGTTTTTGCAAATTTTTTAGTTTAAAAAAGGAAGGGGCGAATATCCCGGCGCGGGGATTTCTGGAGGCTGTGTCAAAAGTTCCGGCGTACTATTCGTTACGCCGATACCGCTTGGCTTCCGGGAAGGGCAGACGGCGGGCTGCGCCCCGCGCCCTCTTAGAAGAGGGGCACTGCGCCCAGGGGACTTTTTACACTACCCCGGGGAACAATCGGCGCCGGCGGAACGGATTTCCAGGTCTTTTGAGACAGAACCTGCTCCAAAAAGAATGCCCGCCAAAAGTGTTTTCTTAAACAGCCTCGTGTGCAAGACTTTCAATTCCCAAAACATCCGCCCTATTAACAAGTCATTTCAATACTGGTTTCAAACGATTGAGATAACTTTGCAGCCAATTTTAAGAACAAAACAAAAAATGCAAAAATATTACGACGCCATCGTCATCGGCAGCGGCTTCGGCGGCGCAATGGCCGCCCAGAAACTGGTCAACGCCGGCATGAACGTCTTGATGCTCGAACGCGGAAGCTGGGTGACCCGCGGCCCGGAAAACTGGGGACTGAAGGGCTCCGTGGACCTCAGCCCCCACTACGACAAGGAAAGCGCACTCCGGGTAGTGGCAGGCGGCAACAAAAAAGAAATGGGACTCTATTCCTGCGTGGGCGGACCCTCCGTCTTCTACGGGGGCGTATCCTTCCGCTTCCGGGAGCAGGACTTCGAGGAAAATCCGGAGATTTCAGGCAGTACCGGCGCAAAATGGCCCATCAGCTACGCCGAACTGGAGCCCTACTACACCGAAGCGGAGCAGCTGCTGTATATCGCGGGAGAAATCGGAGCCGACCCCACCGCCCCGTCCCGCAGTGCAGGTTTCCCGCAAGCTCCCGCCCCGCTGGCCGCCATCTCCAGCCGAGTGAAAACAGCCGCAGAGAGCCTGGGCCTGCATCCCTTCAGCCTGCCGTTGGCCATTCAATATGCCCCGGGTTCACGCAACACCTGCATCCACTGCACCACCTGCGACACCTTTGCCTGCGCCATCGGCGCAAAGAATGACCTCGCTACAGTGCTGCTGCCCCGGCTCATCGAGAAAGGCCTTACCTTGCTGCCGGAAATGGTGGTCACCAGGATGGAAGTCAGCGGTGGGAAGGTGGAAAAAGTGCACTGCATCGCCAGGACAAGCGGAGAAAGCATGGTGTTCAGCGCCAGGTACGTCGTCCTGGCCGCCGGCGCGCTGGGCAGCCCCCACTTGCTGCTTAGTTCCGGTCTGGAGCAGCACAATCCCGGCGGTAAGGTCATCGGCCGCTACCTGATGCGCCATGCCAATGCCATCGTGTTTGGCATCTTTCCCGGCGTAGCTGACCAGGAAAGTCGATTTCACAAGCAAATCGCAATTCTCGACTATTATTTCGGCCACCCTGATTTCAGCGAACTGAATGGTAAGGTCGGCAGCCTGCAACAGGTGCCGACGCCGCCCATGGGACTGGTGCAAAACGAAATCCCGGGTCCGCTTGGAAAAGTGCTGAGCCAGGGAGTCCGACTCCTGACCGGCCTGCTGGCCATCGCGGAGGATCAGCCACAGTACACCAACGGCATGACGATAGACAGCTCCACAAAGGATAGGTTCGGACTGCCACAACCGGTCATCAGCCACCACTACAGCCAGCGCGACCTGAAAGCGGTGAATGCCCTGATTGGCTCCGCCAGGAAAATCATGAGCCGCACGGGCGCACTGACCAACTACGTCCATCACATCCGGACTTTCTCCCACACGGTCGGCACCGTCCGCATGGGGCCGGACCCGGAGACCTCTGCACTGGATGAGAATTGCCAGTTCAGGGGGCTGAGCAACCTGTTCGTCACTGACGGAAGCTTTATGCCCACCTCCGCCGCATTGAACCCCAGCCTGACCATCGCTGCCAATGCGCTCAGGGTGGGAGACCATATCGTCACACGGGGCCTTTGACAATAATTGAAGCTGGTGAGCCAGACTTAATATTAACTTTTGATCATGAACTTCAAAGCTATTCCCGCCGGTGAACCCATTCGGATGGCCTTCATTGGCTGCGGCAACATAACCGCCAAACACGCCAAACTACTGCGCAACTGGAAAGCGGTGCAGCTCTACTTTGCCAGTCGCGAAGGCAGCAAGGCCCGCGACTACGCCCGGCAATTCAACGGCGCAGGATGGTTTGCCGCTTACGACGAGGCCCTTTTGTCAGCCACTGTCCAGGCAGTCTTTATCGCCACGCCGCCGGACAGCCACCTGGAACTCACCCTCAAGGCAATTGCCGCTGGTAAACATGTCATCGTTGAAAAACCTCCTTTCTTCAGCTCGGCCGATATGGACCGCGTCATGCGTGAAAGCCAGGCACAAGGGGTCCAGGTCATGGTGGCAGAAAACTACTTCTACAAGCCCCTTCGCCAGAAAATCAGGCAGTTGCTGGAGTCAGGCGCCATTGGGACCCCCCAGTTTCTGTTTTTCAATGCCACCAAGGTTCAACGCAATGGCGACTGGCGCGACCAGGCTTCGACAGCCGGGGGAGGAGCCCTCTTCGAAGGCGGCATCCATTGGATCAACTTCATGTCCAACCTCGGCTTCGAGGTGGAACATGTCGCCGGCTTCCGACCGGGAAGCAGTGCCACACCTGGCAGTGCTGAGCTCGAGCGCAGCATGCAAGTGACGTTGAAATACAGGCAGGGTCCGGTCGGAACCCTGCTCTATTCCTGGGAATCCTGGGCAATGATCAACGGACTCCGCCTCTCCCGGATCTATGGCAGCCAGGGGGCCATCACCTTTGAATCCAACGGCATTTTCATTTTGGTGAAAGGGAAAACATGGAAATTCATATTTCCGGGACTGGCAGACATCTCGGGTTTCCAGGCCATGTTCCGTGATTTTTTCCAGGCATTGCAGACAGGCCGGCCACCAGTTTTTAACCTCGAACTTGCCAAAAGGGACCTTGAAATGATAGAAAAGGCCTATGCGACAGCACAAGAAATGAACGGCAATTCCACAACTTACCTATCTTAGCGCCCGAAATAAATTATCACAATGGATCTATTAATCGCACTCGCCACCGGCCTGACGGCCGGGCTCCACACTTCCACCTGGGGAATGTACAAGGACTCTCCCCACGAGGGCTTCACC
>JBEAYO010000057.1:0-11592 GCA_041159285.1 Bacteroidota bacterium
GCCCAAAAGGTCATGGGCATCAGCAATCAATCTTTCTGTAACGTACTTTACAGTAGGCTTTTTTTCATTCCCATCATCGTCTGTTTCCGGTTCAACTTCAGCCTCATCCATTAATTCTTGCAAAGTATTTTCCAGGTCAGAAATCTGTGTTTCCAGTTTATTCAACTCATCCATTTCCTTCTGGAAAAACGCCTTTTTGATGTACTCGTCGGGAATAAGGTTCACGCTCCATCCAGCCGAAGAAATGGTCTTCAAGTCGTAATTGATGGTTTGCCACCAATTCACAAAAATCCCTGCTACCTGAAACTTGTCGAACAAAGCCAAAGGCACAAGCCTGTTCTGAAAGCTAATCAGAAGTTCAGCCCTGATTTTAGGCAGGTTGTTATCGGTCTCCAAACGGATAAAATCGGTCTTCGCCTCTTTCCACCACTCATTGGTTTCCTTACGGAATTGTTCGAGGGTCTTTTGTACTCCTTCGTGCTTTTCAATAAGGTCTTTGATACCTGCTTTTCCTGCCCCTTCAGGGCCGGTGAGTTCCGTTTTGAAATCAAAATAAGCAGCGTCTTTCTCCTGGAAAAACACCTCCCGGTTCATCCCAAACTTGTGGTAGAATGGCTCTTGTGTAGCCACTTCGCTTTTCGGGACGCCACCTTGTAAATGTGCTTTCACATCTTCCGGCTCTGGGTCGGGTGTATTGTCCACATAACGACGAATGTTCAGGTTGAAGTCGTTTTCCTCAATCTCACTCAGGTCAACCAAACGGGAATATTTCGGTATTGGAATGTTCTGGGTAAAAACCGTATCAATCTTTTCGATGTCCTCCGGGCGAAGGAAATTTTGCGCCTTTCCCTCCGCATACTCAGCGTCGGCATTGATGAACAGGATTTTATTGCGTAGCTCATCGGACTTAATTTTATTGATAACTAACACGCAAGCTGGAATCCCTGTCCCATAAAACAGCGAAGGAGGCAAAGCGATAATGGCCTCCACCAGGTTGTTTTTTACAATCCCTTCACGAATCACCTTTTCCGCTCCACCACGAAACAAAACACCATGTGGGACAATACAGGCCATTTTCCCATTGTCCTTCAAGCTGGCAATCATGTGTTGCACGAACATCAGGTCTCCTTTCTTGCCCGTTTCAGGCGCATACCCGTAACGGAAACGGGAAGGGAACTGCATATTGTCTTTGGAGTAGTTTTGTGAAAACGGTGGATTTGCCAGGATGCGGTCATACTTAATGAGCGAACCTCCTTCAGTGTGTTGTGGGTCTTCGATGGTATCACCCAGGCGAATATCAGCATCTAGGACATTGTGTAAAATCATGTTCATCTTACAGATAGACCACACTGTTCCGTTGTTGTCCTGTCCGGCAAGGATTAGGTTGCGGGCATTTTGTCCCTGCTCTTCCACGTATTGCGCCGACTGAATGAGCATACCACCAGAACCAGCAGTTGGGTCATAAATGGCCATTCCTGCTTTTGGCTTCATCAGTTGCACCAACAAACGGACTACCTGCGAAGGGGTGTAGAATTCACCGCCCTTCTTTCCCGCACTATCCGCAAAGTATTTGATAAGGTACTCATAAGCAGCCCCCAAAAGGTCGGGGAACTCGAAATTGTCATTGGTCAGCTTTATCTTATCGAAGTGGTCAATCAGGTCTTTGGCTTTGCTATCCGGGATGACACGTTTGTTGCCCTTGGTTTTGTTGAAGGCGATATTGTCCTTCAACACACCTCTTAGAGAATCATTGGCATCTTCCAACGCAGCTAAAGCTTGGTCTAACAGCTCCCCTGCATTGTGATGGAAGTATCGTATTTTACCCCACCTTGCCTCTTCAGGCACATAAAAGGTCTCACCGTATGTAACAGGAGAATCCAATACTTCTTTCAAGATTTGTCCTTGCAGATGCCTGTATTCTTCGGAGCGTAATATTGCCCTTCGTTCCTCAAACTGGTCGCTCATCCTCTTTAAAAAGAGCATACCAAAGATGTACTCTTTGAACTCTGAAGCATCCATACTCCCCCTCAGGATGTCCGCAGCCTTCAATAGGAAGCTTTCGAGCTGTGTAAGGGTTATCTTGGTTGATTGCATAAAAAATATTTGAATTTGAATTTTCAACAAAGTTAGCAATAATAGTTATCTGGAGGTGCTTCCAAGAGGTTTTAAAAGGCTAAAAAAATAAATACTTAACATAGAATTCGTATGCTTCCAATACTTATAGAAACGTCTACCAAGATTCGCTAACAGCATTGTTTAATAAGGGGAAAGCAACGATATCAATTACATGTTTTATTTTTTGACTAATATCAATATTTTGCAATCATTTAATAGAATTGTCCAAGAAATTTATTAAATGAATGGCTTATTAAATCTCTTAACGAGAAATCAACATAGTGGTTTTTAGTAAGAATCAATTTAAACATGCCCTTATCTAATCGTCAAGGTTGTGTTTATTGGCACCTCAAAGGCGGCACCTTGCTGGACTTCGAGTGTTCGTCCCAGTGCATGATAGCCTGTCGGCACCAGCGCAAATCCTGAGGGTATGAGGATATCATCACATTCGATAGGGATATGGCCTAAATTCCAATTTTGCGGGAGGCTCCAGATATTGAAGCCACCTGACCAGGTGACAAAAGATTGCGAGGATATGGTTACATTGATACAGGATGGGGGAGATGAGCACTGATTTTGAGCAAATACGCAAACAGCACCGTAACTCAAGTTTGCACCAGAAAAATTGACGAGAATGCTCGTGCCCATATTTGTGAAAATAGCACCCTGCGGCACAGACCAGATGTAGTTGACGTTTGTTTGAAAGTTATTAATTGTGTATAAGCGAATTGAGTCACTGTCACAAATATTGGTTGGCCCGGATAACTCAGGCACAAAAGGCAGCGGATTCACGCTGATAGCCAGACAGACAGGAGCTGATGCCCCGCAATCGTTATTGGCAGTGACGCAAAGCTGCCCACCTGTTGTTGTATTCCATGTAACGGAAACAGTCGTTGGGTTTATCTGGGTCAGCGGCTCGCCATTCGGTGTCGTCCAGGTGTAATTTGAAGGTTGTATTAGGCCCGCTGGTGTGACTGTGTACTGAACGGCAGATCCCTGACACGGATTTTGATTGCCTGCTAATTGAGGCGGCTGAGGGATTTGAATATCCTGGGTAACCATGACACACTTCGTATCCGAGCAGGTAGTGCCGCTTCTGCCATGAGTCACAGTGAGGCAATATTGTCCTGGTTGGTTAACAGTGGCCAGCGCCTGGTTGGTGGGACCGATGATGCCCGGCCCTGTCCACAGAAAAGTTGTAATGCCATTGGGTACCTGCGTGGAAGTTGAATTGGAACCGTTGAGCACGATGGTGGCGTTGGCGCCGCATCCTAAGACTGCAGGCGGTTGAATGACGGACTGGGGATTGAGAATGGCCAAGTCCACGGTCACTGTGCTGTCACAGCCTTGCCAATTTGTGCAAGTCCTGGACACAATGCCAGAGGAGGTGTAATTCACTCCGCAAAGATTGAAGTTGTAAGGTGCGCAATAGGTAGCCTGAAATGATGTAGAATTGACTGGTGTGACGCTAACCCTGCATATTACCACGCTGTCACAGCCTTGCCAGCTAGTCAGGGTTACCGGTGTTCCGTTGGGAGGTGTAGACTCGCAGAACTGGGTGCCGGCACAAAGTGCGCACTCGCCGGCGCAAATGTTGATAGGCGCTTCTTGTGTAAATGGAATGCTCTGAGATGTAACAGCTTTGCAGACAGAAGCCGTGAAGTTGAAGCAAGGGTTTGAAGCGGTAACGCAGACTTGGGCTATGCCTGGAGTATTCCAATTGATGTTTACCGTTCCACCAGGATTGGAGCTGATGATGGAACCAATACTTGAGGGGGTGACTGACCAAGTATGAACTGCTCCGCTAGAAGCAAGCACCGTGTATGTAGAAGTGGTGCCAGGGCAGACTTCGGTTGGGCCACTGATAGAAATTGGCGTGGGCGTAGGTGGCACCATGCAACTGCTAGTAGTTATTGTAAATGAACAGACATCGCCAGCAAAGCCGTCAATCATTAGGTAATAGATGCCATAAGGCGAGAGTCCGGAGGCAGAGACAGTTCCGGGAGATGCTCCGCCGGGACTCCAGCAGTTGGATACTGACACGAACTCGTTGCAGGAGTTGGTGGAATATATCTCTGCTTGTATCCCCTGTTGTTGGACGCAGTTAAAAACATTGAAGTTAAAGCTGACGTTTCCGGAGGGTGGTGCCATGAAAGCAAACCACTGATTGTTTTCAATGGTGCCGCAAAAAGGTCCGGGCCAGTCGCAGGCGTTGGATCCAGAAAAGGTGGAACCAGTATAGCCATTTAGAAGGCAGGGGTCACAAATGATGTAGGCTTCCTCGGCACAAGTTCCAGGAGGTGGTGTTGTGTAGCATGGTACCGAGCTGCACTGTGCATCGATTTCAGATGCCATTAGTAGAAATAACAACTGAAAAGAGAGTCGTACTATAATCTTCGTCATTAATTGTGGATTTACTTGTAACTTCATGGATGGTAGTATTGAGATTGACAATTCTTGGTAAAGACAATTGCAAGTACTTTATGAAAAATACGTCAAATCGTTTGTAAATACGTCACATTTGGTTTTTGAACAAATTGGAAAGCGTTTATTTTTATATGAAAACAAATTGGAAACCCCATTGCTGCGCAAAACTTTCAACCAAGGAAACAGCATATTTCCCTAGTCAGGCATGCAACCATTCGGGAATGAGCAATTTCCCCAATCCCCCCGCAATTTCCACCCGTCCCACTGACAACTTGTGTCAGTCTTCCGAAAAAAGTCTGCACCGAGTGTGAAATTTTACTCCAAACTGACCCAGCCCCATGCCATGGGCATCCTGGATTTATGGTGGTGGCATTGCAGTTTGTAGCTGCAATTTTGGAAAAGGACTTGGAAAGACCCCGGTACTTTTTGATGTTTCCTTTACTGCCGGGATGCCGGCGTGCAGGCAACAACGGTGCTCAACAAAATCAAATACTACCGTGTGGCCAGTCGTATCTTACGCTTTGCAGGGAACGCCAAACTCATCCCTGAATAGACTGCCTAAAGGAAAGTCCAGCAAAAGTGCAGTTCCCTTGCTGTCCCGTCAAACTGCCTGAATTCGATGTCTTGGATGGCCCAAGGCGCGATGTCCCCTGATCCGATTTCAAAAGCTGCTTTCTGCTCATTGTATTTAGGGGTGATTTTAGGAGGTAGCTGAATAAGTTACCCATAGGTTTTCATGTGGAACCAATAATTTAATTAAAAATCTTATACATCATCTTAAGTAGTTTATGCTTAATGGTAGATGATTTTGATAACCGGGCTCCATACATTATGGCTTCATTGTAATCAAATAATGTGTCCATACTCCAATTTCTCAAGAACAGGAAATCACCCCTAAATCTAACCTTTGACCTTTCTGCACCGTTAGGCAACATCCACGTTAAGTGTAAAAAGCAATACTCAGTCACCCCACTGGTAACTGATAAAATGGATATTCCCCAACCAAAGTGAGGGTGATTGATGTAGATGATAAATCCGGAAATCCAAATGTTTGTTCGTATGAAATATAGATTTATTTTTCGTAGGATTTTCATGGTGTAAATAGTTTGTGAAACTTTCAGCGCTCAAGCAATTGCCTTATCGCCGAAATTCCTGGTAAATAATATGCGCGGATGATTTTTTAGCGGGTCTGCGGTTTTCCCAAACGCGCAAAAAAATCTTTCCGGCATTAGTTCATTGTAATACCGGGCTTTGATGTTCGAGATTGAAAACGCCCCTCGTCGTTGCTCGCCAAGGTTGTACCAGTGCAAGGCCCTGGCCACGCTGACGGCTGTCGTGGACAGGTTGTGGTGGAAGTTCATCCGCCCCAGGTTCCGGCGCTGGCAATGTTCCAATCCCTTGTGTCCTTTGGCATCCCGGTGCTGGAACTTCATCTGGAAGTGGCGCTTGTAATAAATGAATACCCGGTGGCCGGTCAATTGCAAGTCCGTCGAGGCGCAGATTTTCACCCGCCGCACCTTACCGGCTGTGTCCAGCTCGTGCATCAGGGCCACTTTCAGCCGGCGTTTGAAAGCCTTGCAAAGGACCACAGCCTTGTAGCGGCGAAAGCCAGGTTCCTCGCAGCAGACGGTTAAGTGTCCAGGGTCGGGGTTTTTCACGTCCACGTTGCCGGCAAACGTGTTGCGGCGACCCCGTCCTTGTGCGCCAGGGCCGGTATGGCGGTAGCAAAGCGCCATACCGGCCCGCAGCCTGGTGATGATGTCCGGATGCGTGTCCTTCAAGGGTCAGCACCGCCCACCGCCGCTCAATCTCTCAATCCTACCGCAATTTACACCCGTCCCACTGACAACTTGTGTCAGTCCCCCGAAGAAAATCTGCATCGGTTGTGAAATTTCACACCAAACTGACCCAGCCCCCGCGCCTGCGGCTTACTGAAATCCAGCACCGCCGCCATAAGGCAGGTTCACGCTTTCATCAACGATAAAAAGGAAAGTCGCGGCGGGCGGGATGCCCGGCGGGAAGCAGGTGTTGATTGACGGAGGCCTTGGTGTCCGGAGCATGGTTCTTCAGTTTTAGACGCAGGATATGGCGCCAAAGCGCAGGTGGCACTTTCCTCCACAGGTGCATTGGCTGAAATATAGCGAAACCGGAATATAGCACCGCGGAGAATTACGGAACGGCATTGTTTTCAAAGGAAACGGTCCAAATATGCGGCGACACTATATGATGCCCGCTGCCGGCGACATTCCCCGCTAAATCGATGGATTCCCGTCCTCCGCTCCCGGCGCTTTGGAGCCTGCGGCGGCAGGGCAGGGGCGGTTTTGCTGCTTCCTGCGGCCAGGGACGGCAGCAGCAGGAACAAATGGGGTGGGGTGGACGTTATAAGTTGTAAACAATAGAATTGCGTATGAGCGGATTTACCTACGAAACGGAATCGGGGAAGCGCTTGCAGGGAAGCGAGTTGTTGGACTCGTTTGTCCTTCACATCCCCCACGCTGCTGTTCACCTGCCGAGCATGGAGGGCTTCCTGCCCGAGAAGGTGGAGGAGAACCTGCTGCTTTTGACGGATTGGGCCACCGACCGGATATTTGACGTCGGGGGTGTTGAGAAGATCATCGCTCCGTTCAGCCGCTTGTTTTGCGATGTCGAGCGGTTTGAGGATGCGGAGGAGCCCATGGTTGAAGTCGGCAGGGGTTTTTTCTACACCCATGGGTACGATGGCTCGGCCTTGCGAAAGGCTGATGCGGGTTTGAAGGACGCGGTGTACAGGGACTATTATTTGCGGCACCACGAGCGGTTTTACGCGCTGGTGAGGGAGCGGCTGGAGCGGTATGGGGTTTGCCATGTGGTTGATTGTCATTCGTTTAACGACAATCCGCTGGTTCCGTTTATCGAGCAGCCGAAGTCGCCGGATATTTGCATCGGCACTGACCCGTTTCACACTCCGGATTACCTGTTGGATTACACCCTGGCGTATTTCACCGGTCTTGGTTATGCGGTGGAGATCAACAATCCGTATGCTGGCTGTATTATTCCCAAGCCTTATTTCAGGCGGAACAGTCAGGTCAAGGGGATTATGATTGAGGTGAACAAGCGGCTTTACATGGATGGGTTTGTGGTGAATGAGGAAAAGGTGGAGGGGTTGAGGGGAGAAATAGACCACGGATTAACAGGATTAACAGGATTAAAAGGATTAAAAGGATTAAAAGGATTAACAGGTTTAAGGGATTTTGACGGCGCCTTCTTGTAGTATTGAGAGCGCTGCGCCGGCATGCTACCCCCTTTGTCATCCAGGAAGGACCTGTCCACGCCACAGCGCGCGCAAAAGCTGAAATCGTAACAAACGTAGCGGTTTTGTTGCTGTATTAAGCTCCGGAGCAATGGGTTTGGTCAGGCTTGGTTTCAGCATTAAAGCGGCACTTATGGTGTGGACAGGTCCTTCCAGGATGACAAAGGGGGGAATCTTCCGTCGCGGGGCTCGCATTACTGCTACAAAAAGAGAGGGTAAGGACTGGTTCCAGCATTGAGGTGGCACTTATGGCGTGGACAGGTCCTTCCAGGATGACAAAGGGGGAATCCTGCCGGCGCGGGGTTCGCATTGCTGATGCAATAGGAGGATGAAGTTCGCAGGTGATATATATCATTGTCAAATCTTGCCAAGGCTGGTAACTTGCCCATGATTATTGAATCTCAAACCCAACCAACATGCGTAATCTTTTAATTTCCGTTCTCACCATCTGCTCCCTTGTGTTTTCATTGTCAGCCTCGGGCCAGCCTCAACGCAAGGGGAGTTTGACCAACTACAATGAGGTGTTGAGTAACGAGTTTTCGGAAGTCGGTGATTTTCCTCCTGTACAAAACGCCGGCATTTTATTGATACCAGTGGATTCTACGCCGCCAATGTTGAGGAACGCTGCCTTGTATGGCACCATCGGCGCATCAGTCATTGGCTTTGTTGCAGGTAACATTGAGTTCATGGTAGCTCAGAAGCCGAAAGGATTCTTCAAGGCCTACTCCCTGAGGGTTGGCTTCGGAGTTCAGGAAAACTTTGGAGGTGAGGGTGGTATCTTAATCGGGGCATTGAATATGCTCACAGGCAGGAAAAACAGCCACTTCGAAGTAGGGCTGGGTTGGAATCTACTTTTTGATGAAGCCAGCCTTCCGCTGATAGCAGCCGGTTACAGGTTTCAAAAGCCCCGAGGAAGGTTCGTGTTCCGGACGGGTGTCGGTTTAATTGAGGGTGTATATGTCAGCCTGGGCACTGCGTTTTAAAGGTCGCCGATTATGGGGGTGGTAATCAAAGCTTGTTTGAAACCGGTACTTCTGTGCCTTAGCTGCTACTTCACCATTTTTTGAATTGACAGCGGCAATTTCAGCTTTTTGGCATTGAAAGAATACCGAGGTGATTGCACAATGGCAACCAAAGCGCTCATTTTCCCCTTCTCGCCATGCCAGTTTTTGTTGTCCGGCAAGCATAAAAAGCCTTATCTTTACCTCAGAAAACGCTGCAAAGACAGATCATCAAAAGCGCATCAGTTCTACCATGTCAACTCTCAGATTTTTGTTGCTGCTCAGCTTGGCCGGCAGCTTTTGGGCCTGTAAAAAAGACAACATCGGCGATGCCCACGCCCTGGAGTATTGGTCGTCCAACAACGGCGGGGAGATACAATTCGCCCGCTGGGCCGTGGAGAGATGGAACGCCGCCCAGCCAGAGAAAAAGGTCAAGTACCAGCCGGTGCCGGAGGGGCAATCCAGTGAGGAGATCATCCTGGCTGCCGTGGTGGCAGGCACCACGCCCGATATCTACTCTAATATCTGGCAGGGCGCCGTGGAGTTTTACAGGAAGGCCGGCGTGCTGGTGGCGCTCGACACCCTGGACGGCTTCCTGCCTTTCATCCGGCAGCGCTGCTCCCCGGAAACCATCCGGGAAATCACAGCCGCCGACGGGCACATCTACCAGATCCCCTGGAAGATCAACCCCATCATGACCATCGCCAACACCGGCATCCTGGATGAGCTGGGGCTGGACTCCTTTCCCGCCACTTACTCAGGTTATCTCGCCGCCGCTGAAAAATTCAAACAGGATACCAACGGGGACGGCTATGTGGACCAGTGGTTCGGCAACACCTCCGTGAAGCTGGCCTGGTACCAGCGCCTTTTCAATTTTTACCCGCTTTACCTCGCCGCCTCGGGTGGCAAACCGCTGATTGAAAATGGCAAGGCCAGTTTTAACAATGAACACGCGGTGGGGGTCTTCCGCTTCCTGCAGGAGTTGTACCGGGAGAATTACTTCTCGAAGCAGGTGGAGTCGGCGGCCCAGGATCTCTTCATCGCCGGCGACTACGCTACCAAGTGGACGGGCCCCTGGGAGATTGAATACCTTGAAAAATTCAAGCAGCCGGGCTTTGAATACAGTTTTTTCCCCATGCCCGTGCCGGATGGCCACAGCGGTCCGGTTTACACCTATTGCGACCCGAAGAACATGGTGATCTTCAACACCTGCAAGGATCCCCAGCTGGCTTTTGAGTTTATCAAGACTCTGATTGACGAGGAGGGCGACCTGAATTTCCTGAAGCTGACCCGCCAGTTGCCGCGCCGCCAGGGGATTGATTCCTTGCCTGCCTTCCGTGATTTCTTTGCCGCCAACCCTCAGATGAGGGCCTTTGCCGCTCAGTCTCGCCACGTCAAGGGTGCCGACAACAGCGAGGTGCTGACGGAGGTGTTCGACATCCTCTCGCAGGAGTACGAGGCCTGTGTCTTGTATCAGCTGAAGTCGCCCGAGCAGGCGGTGGCGGATGCGGAGCGGGCGGTGAATGTGTTGTTGATGACGGAGCGGTGAGGGGGGATTCAGAAAAGATCTTTTGGCCAGGAAACCTCAAAATAATCAAGATGGAAAAATACCGCATCTATGACCAGCATGGATTGAATTACCTGACGCTCACCACAGTGGGATGGGTTGATATCTTCACCCGGCAAAATTATCGTGATATCTTGATTGAGAGTTTAAAATACTGCCAGGCGCAAAAAGGCTTAGTGATATCCGCTTATGTCATCATGAGCAATCATGTTCACATGATAGTTTCCAGCGAGCAAAGTAATTTGTCGGATGTACTGAGGGATTTTAAAAAATTCACGTCCAAGGCAATCATTAGACTTGTTTCGGCGGGTCAGCGAAGTGGGAAAAAAGTGCTGTTTTCTTTCCACTTGAAGGCTTTTTTAGGGAGAATAGCCCAGCTATTTGACCTAAAAAAGGCACAAAGTGGGAAGAAAAGAGCCTTTTTGCCCCTTCGATGACCCCGCCGAAACAAGTCTATTAAAGCAGCAAGGGTGGAGGCAGAGTCCAGGAGGGACTGGTTACTGGAATTGCTGAGGCACTTCGGGATGAAAAACAGTGACAATAAGGAGTATCAGGTCTGGCAGCAGGACAATCATCCTATCGCATTGTGGAGTTTGCCGGTGATTTGGCAGAAACTGAATTATATTCACATGAACCCGGTTCGGGCGGGTTGGGTGGCACAACCGGTACATTGGTTGTACAGCAGTGCGTCAAACTACTTGGATGGGCAGGGGCTTTTGGAAGTATCATTGATAGAGCCGATTGGACCTGTGAAGCCGTTGGCGGGTGGCTGGATTTGAAGCATTTGATGGTCGATGTAGTTGCAAACCGGCATAAGCGGGTGTGTTTTTTATTGGAAACTGACGGGATAGCTGAAAAAGACACCAGCCAGGTGCACGGTTTCAACGATGCCGGTTACAAACCGGCATAAGCGGGTGTGTTTTTTATTGGACACTGACGGGATAATGGAAAAAAGACGCCAGCCAGACGGACGGTTTCAACGGTGCCGGTTGCAAACCGGCATGAGCGGGGGTGAAGTTTGGCTGAACCGACACCTTTGCATTGAAAGAACACCTCCGCTGATGCCGGTTTTTAACCTAATCCTGTCCCATAACTTTATTAGGGAGGAACCGATAGGCTAGTCACTTTTTTGGCCGTAAATGCGTGTCCCATGCCGGAAGCCCTCAAAGGCCTGAAGGGCTTTGAGGGCTTCC
>JBEAYO010000058.1:0-11421 GCA_041159285.1 Bacteroidota bacterium
GCCGGTGGGGCCCCCCCAACCCGCCGCGGGAAAGGGATTTTTAGGGTGCGGGGCGCAACCCCGCGCCCTTTTCACAAAAAGGCGTCTTTTGAGATAGCCTCCATTCGGGATAAGATGCCTCTCCGGAGACCATAACAATCCGCCTTTTAGTCAGCCCATACCTTGCAGCCCTCCGTGCAATTGGTGCAAATATCAATCTGATCCCGGCCGGACAACAAGCGCCGCCGGAACTCGCCATAAGCCTTTCCCCGCCAGATTTCCCGGAAACTGCCTTTTTTCAAATCCCCCAGCCGGTGCTGGGCATCCTTGTCAAAGCAACAGGGCACCACGAGTCCGTCCCAGGTAATCACGCAGGCGTGCCAGAGCTTCCAGCAGTGGTTCAAAAGTTCATTTTTCACCCGCCAGGTGCCGTCCTGTTGCCTGGCGTAGCGCGCGTACTTTGAAATGGTGGGGATGAGCGGATTGCCGTGCCGGTAGTCATAGACCTGCGCTGTTTTCAGCTTCACCTCGTCAATTCCAATTTCGCGCGCCAGGCGGTAGATGCCCGGAATCTGGTGCTCATTGGGTTGCACGACAAGGAACTGGAAGATCAGGTGGGGGGTGCGGGATTTCAGCTGGCGCTTCCATTTCACCACATTGCGGGCTCCCTGGAGCACGACATCCAGTTGCCCGGCCTTCCGGTACTGTTCGTAGGTTTCCTGGGTGGTGCCGTCCACGGAGATGATGAGGCGGTCCAGGCCGGATTCCACCGTGCGGCGTGCGTTTTCATCGTTCAGGAAGTGCCCGTTGGTGGAGGTGATGGTGTAGAGGCGGCGACGGCGTGCATAGGCCACCATGTCCAGAAAATTGGGGTTGATATAGGGTTCTCCCTGGAAATAGAAGATGAGGTAGATGAGTTCTTGGTGGAGTTCATCGATTGTTTGCCGGAAAAAGTCCGCCTTCAGGTTGCCGGTCGGGCGGGAGAAGGCGCGCAGTCCGCTGGGGCATTCCGGGCAGCGCAGGTTGCAGGCGGTGGTGGGTTCGAAGGAGATGGTCAGCGGCATGCCCCACTGGATGGGGCGGCCGGTCCAACGGGTAAGGTAGTAGGATGAGAGGACCTTTCCTGCATTGAGGATTCGGTGCAGGGTCATTTTGCGAAGGAAGTTGTGGATGTCGTTGACAAGCAGGCGCATGTTGCAAATTTCAGTTATTTATGCTTTGATGTGCCGGTCTTTGTATTTTTTTTCAGATCTTTAAGCTTTTGTAAAAAGGGGCGTCATAAATTGAACAGCCCCGTACAGCTGAATATTGACGTGACCCGGAAATGTCAAATCCCATAGATGGCTTTCGTTTCCGCCAAAACGCAAATGTTTGCAATTACATTTATATAAATAAATAAAGCATGATAACAGAAGAAATCATTGATCAGACCCTCGAAAAATTTGAAGACCAAACCATTGATACCGAAAAAGCGGCCATAGAATTTGCGCAGCGGCAACCAGGCCTGTTTTCCCTGCTGACGGATGAAAACGAAGGCATACTGTCAGAAGACGAGCAATTTTTCCTGTTGTACCTGGGCGTCGTCATTTTTAACATCGTGGATAAGGTGATGCCCGGATTGCCAACCGTCTCAGTAGAGGAAATTGCAGCCGTAGAAGAGGTCAACTGGGGCATCATGGACCAGACGGCGGGACAACCTTTCAATCAGCGACTGGATCCCTTTTTTGAAAACTATGAAGAAGAGGACTTGCTGGCCTTTGTGGAAGATGCGCTTTCTTCAGAGGTGGAAAACGAAGATGGCGACCTGGTGAGCCTGTCCCCGGAGGGCGTGGAACCCATGTTTGTGATGCTGAAGACGGCGATTGACGTGCTCACAAAGCAGGAATCCTAAGGGCAAGCGGACAGCCTGATACACTCATCAACGGGAATTGAGTCCCAGTTTACTGTTTTTAAGTAACTGTTTAGCACCTATTGCAGATGCTGCTTGCCTCCTGGAAAGGGTGCGGGGCGCAGCCCCCGCACCCTTTCCAGGAGGCAAGCAGCACCGACCGAATACCCTATGGTTTTGAGAACATTCCTTTTTCAGCAATCCCTGGAGTGCATGAAGAGGGTTTCTAAACAGTTACGTTCTTACTATAAATCCCAGCCGTGTTGCACCCAGTCCGCCTCCACATCAATGTCTGGAAGCGGGGGCAGCAGCGCGACACTTTTGCCAAGTTGTTCAATTCTCTTCAAGGTTTGCTGCAGCACTTCGGCAGTACTCCAGGCTATGTCGCTGAAAATCGCAGGCTCGCAGGTCCGCATGCCTATGAGGTAATATCCGCCATCGGTTGCAGGCCCGATTACGACATCGGCCTGTTCCAGCTTAGCGAAGGCATCGGACAGCAGTCCGGGGCTGAGGCCCGGAATGTCACTTCCAATCAGCACCATTTTCTGGTGTTGCGCCTGCAGCGAAGTCAGCGCCTGGCACATCCGCTGACCCAGGTCGGCGCCGGACTGCATTCTTTTCGAAAAGAAACGCTCGTCCCACTCGTCGTGCGCCTCAATGAATTCACTGTAAAACACATAGCGCCCGGCCTGGGTCTGAAGGGCCACCCCGCGGGTGTGTGCCAGCAGAGATTGGTAGATGGCGAGGGCTTTCTCAGGGCCCAGGGTGGCGGCCAGCCGCTTTTTTACCTTTCCGGCAACGGGATTTCGAACCATGATCAATAAAGCCTCGGTATTCATATCATTTGATTTTACAAAATTTATATTTTCGCGACCAGGCGGTTTCGCGTGGGCTTGCCTCAAAAGATGAAGCAATGCGTTCCGCCGTTCCGCTCAACCCCGGAAAGGGGGGAGATGCGCGCGGGGCCTCGGCCCGTGCAGATTTGGCCGGAAGGCACCTAGCAAAGAGCGCCTTTAGACACAGCCTCGTATCCCAAAAATAAGCAAGCATAGTCCTTGCTACAAAACATCGCCAGAGGAGTCGCGCAAAGAAATAATTCAAACAAAAGGAAAATTACCATGTCAAACCTCGCACACCGCATTTACATAGGGACCCTGACGAGCATCGTCATCTTCACGTTCCTGTACCTGCTGACCACCGGTCTATCCTACTACGGCACCCCCCTGGAAGAGCGCTTCTACCATCCCGACCACGACTGGTTCAAGCCCAGCGGCCTGTTTGGCCACGGACTTGGCATCATCGGCACCCTGTTGATCCTGATCGGCGTCTTCGGCTACATGGCAATCAAGCGATTTCGCGCGCTCTCCAGACTCGGCAGGCTGAAATACTGGCTCGAATTCCACATCTTCCTCTGCACCCTGGGGCCGATCATGATCCTCTTCCACACGGCCTTCAAGTTTGGCGGCATCGTTTCCGTCAGCTTCTGGAGCATGGTGGCCGTGGTGGCCAGTGGCGTCATAGGCCGCTTCATCTACCTCCAGATTCCGCGCACCATCGAGGGCAGGGAGTTGAGCCTGGGCGAGGTGAAGGCCATGAAGGCAGACCTGGGCGCCCTGCTGAAAGAAACCGGTCTGAACGAGGCTGGCAGCCAGGTCATCCTGGAGGCCACGAAGGTACAGTATTCGGTGGTGGAGGGGAACATCCTCTCGCGCCTGTTCCGGCATTATCAGGAAGACCGGCAAATGCTGCGCAGGGTGAAGGCCACCTTGCGCGACAATCAACTGGGGGCTGAGCAGGCGCGGCAGTTGCTGAAGCTGGTGCGCCATGAAATCACGCTTAACCGCCGCATCGAGCGCCTCCAGACCATGCAGCAGCTGTTCCGCTACTGGCATGTGGCGCACTTGCCCTTTGCCCTGATCATGCTGGTGATTATGATCATCCACGTGCTGGTGACCGTAACTTTCGGGGCGCGTTGGTTGTTTTAATTGCTTTGAAATAACGGCGCCTCCAGGCAGCCTGCAACGGCAAAACACAACTTTATGATATTAGAACAAATCATCACCTACGGCGTCGTATTTTTGCTCTGCGCCGTCGTGGTGTACATCTACCTGAAAAAACAGCGCAGGGACTCCCAGGTAGTGGAAGCAAAAATCGAAAAAGCCAAGAAGGACGGGCTTTTCGAACCAGTCTCGCTGCACCCCCAGATTGACCTGAACACCTGCATCAAAAGCGGCGCCTGCGTAGAAGCTTGTCCTGAGAAGGACATCATCGGCATCGTCAACGGGCGGGCAACCTTAGTCAATGCCTCCGAATGCGTGGGCCACGGCGCCTGCTTTCACGCCTGCCCGGTGGAGGCCATCTCCCTGGTCATCGGCACCGAGAAACGAGGCGTTGACCTGCCTCACGTCAGCGAAAACTACGAGACCAATGTACAGGGAATCTACATCGCCGGCGAACTGGGCGGCATGGGCCTGATAAAAAACAGCGTGGAACAAGGGGAAGCGGCGGTGCAGCACATCGCCAACTCCCTCCAGAAACAGAACAGGGAAGGGGATGCCTACGACCTGGTCGTCATCGGCGCAGGGCCTGCCGGAATATCGGCCTCGCTGACGGCTAAGAAATTGGGGCTGCGCTTCATCACCCTCGACCAGGACTCCCTCGGCGGCACGGTGTATAACTTCCCGCGCTCAAAAGTTGTCATGACCGCCCCGATGAACCTGCCCCTGTATGGCAAAATAAAACTCTACGACACCAGCAAGGCCGAGCTGTTGGAAATCTGGCGGGACGCCCTGGGCCGGAACGACATCTCCATCCGCGAGCACACCAAGGTCGAGCGCATCGCATCCAAGGGACCTTTTTTCGCCGTGCAGTCCGATGCGGGAGAGGAGTTCACGACCCGCACAGTGTTGCTGGCCATTGGCCGCCGCGGTAGCCCGCGAAAGCTGGCCATCCCCGGAGAAGGGCTGGAAAAAGTGGCCTATCGCTTGCTGGAGCCGGAAAACATCAGCGGTCGGAAAGTCGTGGTGGTAGGAGGAGGTGACTCCGCTGTGGAGGCTGCGCTCTCCTTGGCGGAGCAGAACGAGGTGGTGCTCAGCTACCGGGGAGATGCCTTTGCCCGCGTGAAGGCTAAAAACCGTGCGAACTTAGACGCCGCCTTGTCGGAGCGCCGCATAGAACTGAAATTGAAAACCAATTTGTTGAAAATCGAGGAGCGGGAGGTGGAAATGACGCTGCCCGATTCCACGGAGACCGAAACGCTGGCCAATGACCTGGTGTATATTTTCGCCGGTGGGGAATTGCCCACGCAATTCCTGGAAAAAACAGGCGTACAGATTACCCGGCGCTTTGGCTACACGATGAGAAAGCACAAGCACTAGAAGGGTTTCTACCAAAATGCAGTTGAAATTCAATACAATGACCATGGAACAGTTGCAACCTCTGGTTTGGCTCAGGCACCTCAGCGCTTGTCTGGCCCTGCTCGCCTGCCTGTTTCCCGGGCAAGGCTGGTCACAGGACAAATACAGTTTCGAAGCACATGCAGATGCGCGCCAAGTCCTCCAAACCAGCTATTTCGAAGTCCACTTCACCCTCAGCGGTGCCAACGGTGACGACTTCAGCCCGCCTTCCTTTGAAAATTTCAACGTGCTGGCAGGACCCAGCACTTCCTCCAGTGTACAAATCATCAACGGGGTTGTATCCAGGGAAATGAGCTACTCTTACACCCTGCAGCCCCGGAAAGCGGGAAAGCTGACCATCGGCAGCGCCAGCATCCGCGTGAAAGGAAAAAAACTCACCACCAGGCCGCTGACGATAGAAGCAGTAAAATCCGGCGGGTCCGGCAATGATATCAGTGCAGCGGAGGATGTCTTCGTCAGGCTTGAAATCAGCAAAACCCAGTCGGTGGTGGGAGAACAACTCCTGCTAGACTTCAAACTCTACACCACCGTCTCCGTGGACGGTTACGACATTGTGGAGGAACCCGACTTCCAGGGCTTCTATGCCCAGGAAGTCCGACAATTCGTGGACAAGCCGGCGCAGGAAGTCGTCAAAGGCAGGGAATACACCACCAAGGTCATCCGCAGAATTGCCCTGTTCCCTCAGCAGACGGGAACCCTGGAGATCGAACCTGCACAACTCCGCCTGGCTGTGGTGGAGGATGGCGGCCGCGGCGGATTCTTTTTCAACCGAAATATCAGGCCCGTTTTTCAGACTACCAACCCGCTGAAAGTCAAGGTGGCTGATTTGCCCGCTGGTGCTCCGGAATCCTTTACAGGGGCCACTGGCAGCTACGAGTTCCAGGCGTCCGTCAACCGCGGGCAGGTCACGACGGACGAGGCATTTGCCCTCACGCTCTCCATTTCGGGCGACGGGGATATGAAGCGCCTGCAATTGCCGCCTCTGCTGCTGTCCGATTCCTTTGAAGTCTATGCCCCTCGCACGGTGGAGGACCTGCTCAGCGATGCCGGTGGAAAAATCAGCGGCCGCCGGGTACTGGAGTACCTGGTGTTGCCCAGATTTCCGGGGGATTTTGAGCTTGCCCCGGAGTTTTCCTACTACGACACCGAAAAAGGCCGGTTTGAGACTATCCGGACGGGGCCTTTTCGCATCAAGGTGTTGCAGGGCAGCGACCGCCATACAGCAGCTTCACCCTCCGGCAATGGCGGAGCCACGGCTGCGGAGGGATACCGGCCGCTCAAGACCGATACCGACCTCTATCCAAAAGGAACTGCTTTTTACAAAAGTCCCGTGTTCTGGAGTCTGGCAGCTGCCCCTTTGCTGGCATTTCTGGGATTGTTTTTCCACAAGGTCCGGCAGCAGCGGCAAGCTCCTGACGCCGCCTTGCTGCGGAGCAAAGGAGCGAACAAGGAGGCGCTGAAGCGCCTGGCACTGGCTGACAAGTACCGCAAGGAGGGCCACAACCGACAGTTTTACGACGAGGTCCTCAAGGCGCTCTCCGGCTATGTGTGCGACAAGCTCAGCATCCCGCTATCAGAGCTCACCAAGGAGAACATCCGGGAAAAACTGCTGTCGCTGCCGGTGAGTGCTGCACTGGCTGAGGAATACGTCCAACTGGTCCAGTCCTGTGAAATGGCCTTGTTTGCCGGCCTGGCGCCAGCGGGTGATATGCAGGGTGCCTACGACAGGGCCCTGAAATTGATTGCTGATATTGAAGATGAAACAACCAAAAAGTGAATTGCTGGCCTTTGCCGCCGTCTCCGTCCTCAACCTGTTGTCGGTTGCCTTGAGCTACAAGGCCGGAGAATACCTGACCAAGCCGCTGCTGATGGCCACCCTTGGTCTTTGGTACCATGCCGAATGCCGGGGCCGGCACACAAAGAGCAGCCTCCTGCTGCTGGCTGGGCTGGGTTTTTCTCTGGCCGGCGACGTACTGCTGATGCTGGTGGGTGAGGCGAATCCCGAGTTTTTCCTTTTTGGACTGGCCAGTTTCCTGGTAGCCCATCTCAGCTATATCACATCTTTTAGCCAACACCCCGGCTGGAGGCAGGGTTACCTGCTTCGCAGGCCCTGGTGGGTTGCACTGTTTGTGCTCTACCTCGCAGCCTTTCTGCTTTTCCTGGGAGAAGCCCTCGCAGGCCCCATGCTCCTGGCGGTGCCTGTCTATGCCGCGGTGATTACCCTCATGGCCGTGTCGGCCCTCCACCTGGGCGGCAGGATGGAGAAGACTGCCGTTCGAACCCTTTTTGCCGGTGCCATGCTGTTTGTCATTTCCGATTCCCTGATAGCGCTTTACAAGTTTAAATACCCGGAGGCCGCCGGAGTGGCATTTCCACTGGGCATCATGGTCACCTACATTGCAGGGCAGTACCTGATTGCCCGGGGTGGGAGTCACCTGGCGGCATAGGCTTCGAAATACTTGCATTCCTTCACGATCATTTCATAAAACTCGGTATCGCCGTATTTGCTTTTCAATAAGTCGAATCCTGCGAGGTAAGCGGCCGGCAGCCGCGGGATGCGGTTGCCGGGGGCGGGCTTGTAGGCGGGGGTCTGGAAGAAGATTTTCTGCTCGCAGCGGGCCATCTGGAAGGCTGCCCTGGCAGCTAACTCCCGGGAGCGGGCCAGGTTCAGCGCCTTTTCAAAATAAAAATGGGCCTTGTACAGGCTGGTGTTCTCGCGGTTACCGTCGAAGCACAAGGGGTGTTCATACACGTAGCCATTGTCGGCAGTCAGTTTGGCCCGGCGCAGGTGCGACCAGGTGCTGCCGCTGCGGAACTGGTCGGCGGCGTGCCAGGCATAGCCAAAATAGCTCATGTTGTACCAGGCCAGTCCGAGGCGGTAGTAATGCGTGGCGGCTCCCTCCAGGTCACCGCGGGCCTTGTACTCCAGGTCCAGCAGTTCCTGCATCAATTCGCCGCGGTTAAAATAGGACGAGAGCCCGAGGGTGTCGGACCGCTGGTAGCAGCTGATGCAGTCCCGGAAGGTCTCCCGGAAGGGATTGAACTGCCCGTAGTCGTCCCATCTGGCGGCCGGGATGCGCTTGTAGGTTTCCAGTGCTGCCTCTATTTCGCCGCGGCCCAGCAGCAGGGTGGCCTTGAGGTCGAGGATGTCGTTGGCGGGGTTGTTTTCCATGAGCAGCCGCTCAAAGGGGGAGGGGTCTTCCTTGGTGGCGGTGGCGATGAGATCGTCCAGCAGGTCGAGCAGGGGGTTGGGTTTGAGCTCGCTGAGCGGGCGCTGGCAAAGGAAGGCGTTCCCCTCCTGTTGATTGGCGTGGTACAGCCAGGACATCTTGTCGCGCAGGAAGTCTGGGAAGCTCTTCCAGGACTTGTATAATTCATTTTCCTTGATCATATCATAGGCAAAAGCCTCCGCCTCAGGGCTGGCCTTGCGGAAGGCTGCGATCTGGAGGGCGGTCTGCATGATTTGCAGCTGCTCCTCCAGCTGTTCATCGTCCACGCTGCGCTCGGCCTGGCCGAAGGTTTTGGCTGCAGCGTAGTAATCGCCGGCCAGCATTTCGAGGTAGCCTTCGGCGAGGAGCCACAGCTCCGGCCGCCGGACCTGCTCTTCCTGCCGCGCCTTGCGCGCGAAGGCCTGCAATTGGGTGATGTACCTGGCTGCATAGGGGCGGGGCAGCTTGTAGTAGCGCTTGTTGCTTTCCCGGTGACTGTTGAACTCGAGGCCCAGGAGGCTGCGCTCCATCTTGCGGATTTCCTGAAAGAGCAGCACCTCCAGGTGTTCGTTTTCAGGGTCTATCTCGTAGATTTTCTGCAGGTCCTCCAGGGCTTTGCTTTCCGCGCCGGCGGCGCGAAGGGCATAGAGCGTTGCACGTTCGGCATCAGACTGGCAAAGGCGCAGGCATTGCAGCCATTCCTCGTCGGATCTGATGAAAAAGCTCTGCAAGGCTGAGCCGCGGCGGCCTGGGCAGTGTTGGAAGACCAGGGCGAAGCGGTAGGCTGCCTCTGCATAGTTGCCTATTTGGCGAAGTGCTCCGGCGCGGTGTCCTTCAATCCACCAGGGCAGGATGCTGTTGCCCCAGCGGCTCCGCTCCTTGTCAATCTTTGGCAAGAGGTCTTCGCAGTAGGCAAGCACATCCTCGTAATAGCCGGCGTAGTGTGCCAGGCGCACGATTTGGTAGGCGTAGCGAAGGCGGATATAATCGGATTTCGTGCGCTTGAACTGCCTGAGTCCTTCAGCGATGAGGCCTCGCATGGCGGCCTTGTCGCGCTGAGGGCTTTCCCAGGGGTCGCCGGCGACGACATGGGGTTCGCAGTGCTTTGCAAACAGGAGGTAGGCGGCGGTTTCGGTGCATTTTTTTTCAAAGATGAACTCCGCCGCGCTGTTGTCGGCCAGGGCGACGGGGACGTTGCCGGTCTTGCTTTGGGTGGCGCTGAGCAGGAGTTCCAGTTCCCGGGCCGGGGTGGTGTAGATGATTTCCTGGAGGTCTTCGGGTTCCACGTCTCCGCAGAAGCGTTCGAGCCACTCTGCGAGGTTTTCATCGCGGTTGGCCTGGTCTCCGGATTGGAAGTAGTGGTAATACAGCTGGTCGAATCGCGACAGCAGCAGCTGCAGGGTCTGCTGGTCTGTTTCCGACAGTACGCCGGTGTCCAGGAAAGTGTAGCCTTGGTAGCTGCGGTCGGAGGGCAGGCAGGCGTTGACCTCGCTGGCGGGTTGCCGCAACATGGCGGGGAGCAGCAGCAGGGCTGCCGTGGCAGTGCTGGTTTTGAAGGCCGTGGCGGCTGTCGTGTATAGCTTCATGTGCTGGGCGATGTCTTTAGAATTTGGCTGAGCACAGCCGAAGCCCGGCAGAAGGCCCCTGATTTTGAGTGGCTTCAGTTTTTTTTCATCTTGCTGGCCCTTTGAGTGTAAAAATATTCCAAATTGCGGAGAAAAGGAAAAAACGCAATGCTATTAAGCAGGCCCCCGGAAGCAGAAGTCTATTCCTCTTGAAAGCCTGATACCAACTGCTTCAGCAGGGTTGGTGGAAAAGCGCTGATGCTCAGGGAGTCCAGGCTGAAAAAAGCGACCTGTGACGTATCCCGGCCATCAAGGCGCCGGCGCTCGCGGGCAAGCAGGGCGCCGGCCTCGCGCAGCGCCGCCGGTTCCACGGCTTCCAGCCGGATGAGGTCCCCCGGCACCAGGTAATGCCCCTGCAAGTAAGTGCTTCTTGCCACTTCGTAGCGGCGGGGGGCGATGGGAACAAATCGGGTGCTGTCCGACAACTCCCCGGCATCCAGGCCGTTGACCAGGCGGAAGAGCCGGCCGTCGCGGAAGAGGACGCCCCAGTGGAACAAGGGCAGGGCGAAGTCGAGGGGCAGGGGATAAGCCTTACTTTTCTGAAGATAGTCGCTGCCGCGGGAAAGGTTCAGGATGGAATTATCCGTTTCCCAGGTCTCCAGGTCTCCCATGTTGTAGAACATCAGCATGCCACGGTCGGCAGGGGGGATGCCGGTCTGCTCCGGGAAGCTGAGCTGGTGCAGCCTGATGGTGGCAGAGATCAGCGGGACCGGCCCTGTCTGGCGGCTGCAGTCCCGGAAGTCCTCCAGGAAACTGAAAAAGGCATCGCGCGACTGCGGGCTCCAGTCGCAGTCGAACTGCACTTCGCGAAAGCGGGCGGCGCCGGGGTGGGGGAGAGCAGCCTGGCCGACCGGCATCAGCGCGTTAATTTTCTTGAAGATCTTTCCGGCAAGTTGGCGGGTTTCCAAGGCCGGCAGCTCCAGAAAAGTCCGGTTTGTGATGAATACGGTGGGCACTATTTCCAGACCTGCCAGCCGATGCGTGTCAATCTCTGCCACGGCGAGCGGAACAGCCTGCCTGCTGACAGGGTCGAGGTCCACATCGAAGAATTTCACGTAGAGTCTCTTTGCTCCCAGTGAATCAAGATAGCTGCGCTCGCCAGTGCTGAGTTGCAGCCTGGTTTGCCAGTGGTAGAAGGCGGGGGCGATAGCCGCAGGCGGCTGAGGACTGGTGCAGCGCAGGACGGACAGCAGCAGGAGTAATGCGCCGTAAGCGGGCCGCTTCAGGGTGCCCGGCCATTTCAGTTTCCATTTGAGCGTCGGTTTCATTCATCCAGAGTTTTTAGGCAAGCGGCCAGACGCACT
>JBEAYO010000059.1:0-11366 GCA_041159285.1 Bacteroidota bacterium
AATGAATGCCCATTTTTTTGATTTTGCTTCGCAAAATCAAAAAAATGGGCATTCATTCATTATTTTATTCTGCCGCCGGAGGCGACGAAGGTCTTTTGAGACAGCCTCAGAAGGCGCCCCGAAAGAGGGTCTTTTGAGTCAGTCCCGACAAGTCTATTCCAGCTTGAACTTCACCGGCAGGGTAAACATCACCCGCACGGGTCGTTCCCGCTGGCGGCCGGGGTTCCAGGCCGGCATCATGTTGACCACCCGGATAGCTTCATCCCCACAACCAGCGCCAATATCCCTGACACTTGTAATATTGGAAATGCTCCCGTCCCTTTCCACGACAAATTGAACCACGACCATTCCCTCCACGCCGTTCTCCCTTGCAATCTGTGGATAGGTGATGTTTGTATAAATAAACTGCAACAACTTTTCATCGGCACATAGCTGCCTTTCCTGCTTGCCCTCTATTCCCTCACACCCCGGGAACATGGGGGTCTGCTCCACGATGCGGAATATTTCCCTTTCGCTTTCATTCACAGGCGGCGGATGCGGGGGCGGCGGGGCGACTGACTGCTTTTTGGAATCCATGGGCGCAACCGTCCCACTCACCTCTGAATTCGCATCCACGCTCATGTCCTCGAAGACCATGGACTTGATGTCAGGCATATCGCTGACTACCAGGTTCATGGCAGTTACAGCCGGGGGCGGCGGAGGCGGCGGAGGTGGCTCCGCGGTTCTGGGGGTTTGCATTTCAATCTCGTCGGAGACAAACAACAAGAGGGAGGAATCATCCCGTTTTTCCTCAAAAGTCGTCCAGCTGAAGGCAAGCACCATGATGCCCAGGGAGACGAGCAGGCCGTACTCCAGAAAAAAACTCCGAAAGCGGAACAGATCCACCTCTGGATATTTATTCCTTGCTTCCAGGGGAGACTTCCACTTTTTATCCTTGTTTAAAGTGGTGAGGTCTAAAGAAGCCTGTTTGTTGAAGAAAATTTTGGCAGAAACGATGACTCCAATGGTCAGGATCAGCATTATGGACCCCAGGACCTGGATTGCTGAGCTTGTGAATTCGAATGACATGGCTTACCGATTTAGTATTTGTGAATATTGATATTTCATTCACAATTTCGAAAGTATTGTTCTGCCCTTTGAAGCCTTTCGTCATATTTTGCGTTGATAATTGTCAATATCTTTGAGAATAGGTTCTAAAGACGATAATTCCATCATTTATCAAGCCATGAAGTTGAAATTAATTATTGCAGCCACCGCGCTGCTGTCGCTGACAGGATGCCGGGAAGAGGTTTCGGCTCCCAGAAACGCCGAAACCATTCAGGAGAGACAATGGAAATCCGCACCGGATGGAAAACCCGTGGACGAACTGGCAGCCAACGCCATAGCCGATTCAGATACCAAGGGAAAGATCATGTGGTCTTTGTCCTCCCTGCAGACGGCTTACCGGGAAGCAGAGGGAAAAGTGCCCGGCTTGGGAAAGGTGACGGTAATGGTAGATGACGACCTCTATCTGATCATCAGCAATGAGTTGGAAGGAGGTGTGGAAGAAAAGAGGGCCAGTCTTAAAAGCCTGGATCCCGACTTCTCTCATGTCGAGTTGATTGTCAACAAGAACCCAGATGAGTTCCCAGGACTCAAGATCCCGGTGCTGAACGGCAAGGAGAAGGTGCTCATCATCAAAAACGGGGTTTTGCAGTCAAAGGTGGAGTACCTGGAGATCATACTGGCAGACAGGCCTGCGGTTCAGAAAATGGCTTCCGGTCTCACCAATGCTATCCAGGCAGCCCAGGGCCAGCTCTGACTTATCTTGCCAGCATCAACAACTGTCGGGCGTAAACCCTGTCCGAACTTTGAATATTCAGCCAGTAGGCACCTGAGGGCAAGCCGGATGGCAGTGAAACTGATTTGATTCCCTTGTTCAAAAATGGCATGTGGAGTTGAAAAACCTGACTACCCACCATGTTGTGAATCGTCAGTACAACAGGCACCTCAATAGAAAATTCCGTTTGGAGGCTGATCCAGTCGCCTGCGGGATTGGGAAATATGAGCAACTTGCTGTGATTCTTTGATTCTTCGGTCATCACCAGATTCTCAACTTCAAGCCATTGGCTTACCTCGCACGCATTCTGGTCAACAGCCAGCAATTCATAAAATCCCGCCGGAAGGTTGAATATCGTATCAACGGACAACTGGGGTGATCCGTTGACATACAAGGTATAGGGCATAACGCCGCCCTGTATCCCGGGAACAAGCATGCCGTTGGCTGCACCAATAGATGACGGGAAGGACTGCGCAGAGAGCAGCAATGAATCCGGTTGTTGAACTGTCAACAACGTGTCGAAATAACAATTATTGGCGTCATACACCTCCAGCATATAGTTGCCGGCGGGAATACCTGAAAGCTGGTAATTGAAAAACGACTGGTTCCAGATGACAAGATAAGGCTCCTCCCCACCTGCTGGCTGTACCTGGACAGCTGCGTTGGCCTCGCCATGGCAGACTGCAGGCTCAATTGCCACTTCGGCTAAATATACCGCGCTATCTGGCTCCAGCACCCAGAATGAGGGGGGAGCGTACTGGCATCCATTCGCATCAATCACAGTAACGCTGTAAACGCCTGCGGTTAGGGAACCGATGTCCTGAGTTACTTTCCCGTTGCTCCAGAGGTAGTTGTAAGGTGGTTTTCCACCTGTCGGCGTGATGTTGACACCTCCAGTATTTCCTCCCCGGCAAATGACATTTTGAATCTGAGGAAGCGCTCCAAATATGGTGAGCTCTGTGGCAGGTTCATTAATATTGACAGAAAAAATGCTGGAACAGCCAGCCGAATCCTCAACCTGAAGGTAATAAATTCCTGCCGAAAGGCCGCTGACATCTTCGACCAAAGCAAGGGTGTCTCCAATTTGCGAAGTCCATGCGTAGAGGTAAGGAGGGCGCCCACCGCTGATATTCACATTCACGGCGCCATCGGCGCCGGATTTGCATTTGACGTGCTGGATTTGACTGCCGGTCGCTGAAATGCTGATTTTAGGAATTTCATTGACATTCAGCCAGGGAGAGACAGCGGTACAGCCACCTGCATCGGTAATTGTAAGTTTGTATTGTCCCTGGCTTAGCTGATTAACTGACAGTAAATTATCATTTGAGATGCCAATCACCCCATTGCTCCAGATGTACTGATAAGGAGCTGAGCCGCCAACAATCTCTACTTTCAACTCTCCATTAGAAGCATCATGGCAAACCTCCACCGGAACAGGCTGAAAGGGAACCACTTTGACAGGAATGAATTGTTCAGGAATCTTTACCGATGCCAGAATGTGAGTGCAACCTGCCGCATCTGTGACTGTAACCTGATAATCTCCGGCTTGAACATCCACCAGACAGGCAGCTGTATCGCCACTGCTCCAATCAAAGCTGTAGGGGGAGACACCCCCGGTCATAGCCAGGCAGACTGTATCAATTTCAACAGCCTGGCAACCGGGAGGAATAATCAGACTGACTGAGGCTTGAAGTGGTGCCGGCGCCTCAACCTCTATCTCGCCAGTGAGCGATACGCAGCCTTTGGCATCTGTGACGGTCAGGACGTAGGTTCCGGCCTGCAAGCTATTGACATCTTCAGTAAGATGGCCACTGGACCAGTTGAACTGATAAGGTGGCGTACCGCCGAAGGTGCTTACCTGGATCCCACCTTCCTGGCCGCCCGAACAACCAATGCTCTCCACATTGTTCACAAAAATGGCCAGCGGCTGGGGATCTGTTAATTGCAAGGATTCTGCGTAAACCTTGCAACCATTCTTATCGGTCACTGTGACGGCATAGGTGCCGGCGCTCAGGTTTGACAGGACTCCACTGCTGGCGCCATGACTCCATTGAAACTCGTAAGGCGCTGAGCCGCCTTCGGCAAAAACCACTAATTGGCCGGTTGCAGAACCATTGCATACGGGCGGAAAAATGTCGAAAGACAAATCAATTACCTGTGGGGCATTTAGCAAGGCAGATGCGGTAAACAGGCAACCCAGGGCATCTTCTATGGTGACGCTGTAAATTCCCGCTGAAAGTCCACTGATTTGATTCCCCGGCTGGCCATTGCTCCATACGTAGTCGAAGGGCGCCTGTCCTCCTGCAATGGATGAGATCTTGATACTTCCATTGTCTATGCCATTGCAGGTGGGCAGTAATTTGTCGAACTGAACAGAAACAGTCGATGGGGGCAGTACTTCGTAAACAATCGGAGCGGCATTACAGCCCAGGACGTCTGTCACCTGCAAGGAATAAGATCCAGGAGATAAATTAAAGATGTCTTCCTGAGGGGTCGCTGTTCCATTCCAGCTGTAGTGGAAGTTGCCATTGCCTCCGCCGACGGTGACCTCGATGGCGCCATTGTCAATCCCCAGGCATTGGGGCGTGGTGATTTCGTCCAGGTTGATATTGATAGGAGCTGGCTGCGGCAGAAAAAAAGATTTGACAACCGAGCAGCCCAGCTCATCAGTGACTGTCACCTGATAGTTTCCTGCTGACAAATTGGTAATGGTGTTGGCAGCACCGCCGTTGTTCCAGACATAGGAATAAGAGCCGTTTCCACCTTGGGCAGCCACCACCAGTTTGCCGTTGCTGTTGCCGTTACAGGTCGGCTGCACAAGGGCGTTCAGACCTACCTGCAGCGGAGCAGGCTGGGTCACTGCCAGCGGGGATAGCACTACGGAGCAACCCCGTGCATCGCTGACAGTGACTGCGTAGTTGCCAGGTGCCAGATTGGAAATTCCCGGAGTCACATGACCGGTGCTCCAGAGGAATTGATAGGGGGGTGTTCCTCCAATGACTATGGTTCCGATGGCGCCACTTTGATCGCCACTGCAGCCAATATTCACTACATTGGCCTTGGCAAACAACTCCTGTGGCTCTGTGACCGGAATATTGAGGATATTGCTGCAGGCGCCGTCTGTGACCGTGACTGTGTATTCACCTGCCGCCAATCCGCAAACGTCCGATCCACTGGCACCATTGCTCCAGTTGAAAACTGGGTTGATGCCAATGACACTGAGGTGAATGCACCCATCAGCTCCTCCCGAACAACTCACAGGGGTTGTATTGGCTTCTGTGACAACTGCAGAGGGACCGTTGACAACCACCACCGGGATGTTGAATTCACATGCCTGGGGAGACGTGTCTGTGATTGTGAAACTATAAGTCCCCTGGGGAAGACCAGACAGGTTAAGAGATCCGAACTGATTTGCCAGCGAACCGCCATTCCAGCTGTATTGGTAGGGAGGCACCCCATCCAGCGGGCTGAGAATAATGGAGCCGTCGCTCCCATTACAGGAGGAAACAGGTTCGACATTGACCTGAACCAGGTCAATGCTGCTGACAGTTTTAACCAGGACCTTGTCGGTGCTTTTACAGCCATTCGCCGCAGTGATCTGGACTTCGTACAAAGTGGACAAGCCATTGCTTTGCTGGCTTTGGATGGCAATTTGAGAAGTATTGGCACCGACATTCCAGTCGAAAAGCAGCGGATACACACCGGCTCCATTGTCCAGAACCGTAAGCGTCCCGGTTCCTCCCACGCACAAAAGCGTATCGCCAATGATGTGTGCAGCGGGGCCGGGCCTGATATTTATTTGCACCTCAGCTGTATCCACACAGCCGGCAGCGGATACCGACCTGGCATACAGGGTTGTCGTCTGATTGAAAGCCACCAGGTTGGGAAGCAGATTGGATGAGTCTGCCGGCAGCGATTCATGGAAGGAAAGGACTCCGTTTACACCATGAATATCTATGAGGTTCAAAGTGGATAAGTCAAAGCTATCTGAAGGACACAATAAGGGAAAGCCAGCCGCGTAAATTGCAGGGCTCGGCAGGACAAATAACTTTACCGCAGTCCTCACCTGGGAATAGCAGCCTGCAGCCACCACTTCCTCGGCATAGAAAACATGTACCAGGGTATCGGGGGTATTGTTCTGAGAGAAAGAAGTACCAGGAGAAAAAGACGCACCTTCTCCCAGGAGATTGCCATTCATTGCTGCATCATACCATTGGACCAATCCTCCAAAGGATGCAGCCGCCTGCAATAGGCCTGACGCTCCACTGCAGACCGTGTCGTTTGAAGGAGCTGGCCCAGGAATAAATAAATCGTCCTCCAATCCATTGCAGTTCTCATCGGTCATGTTGCAGGGCAATTCAAGGGCGGCGGGATTAACATCAAAATTGCTGTCATCGCAATCTCCCGCTACATTGACGAAACCCGGCAACAAGGCAACGCTGCAAGAGGCAGAGAATACATCATCGCGGCCATATCCGTCCCCATCCTCATCCCGGTATGAAACATACTGAGGGAATCCCAGATCTGCAGCACCATAAAAAAGGATATTGTCCAGCGCGATATCTCCCCGAATCCCATTGCCGCCTTTGCCAACAAAGCGGAACTGAACCACCTGACCGTCGTATTCGGTGAGATCGACAAACTGGCGATGCCAGGAGTCCCCTTTGTTGCCTGTCTCCTGCCAAAGGGTATGCCAGTTGAGCCCTCCATCCTTGGAGACTTGCAGGCTTAGCCCATTGACGTTCGTACCATGCATGATATAGTCAAAGGACATGTCGCAATTGTCGCCACCAGCCTCTATTTCTATACAATTGGACATCAGCATTGCCTCGTTTCCATTTCGGCACTGTTGTCCGGAGGTTTCTATGTAAATGTATTTCCCACCCCCCGGCACATCATCAGTCGGGCCTGTGTTGGTGGTGGGCGTAGAGCCGCTGAACACAGTCCAGTCAAAGTCATCAGTGGAGGCATTCCACCAGGTGCTACCGGCAATTTGGCAAGGGATGCCGCACAATCCTGGACATATTTGCAGGTTGTTGAATGTCTCTTGAAGGCTTATATTTGGAGGAGCACAACTGGTCTCAAAGGTGTTTTTGCAGGTATTTTCAGAAAACAATCCTGCTCCGCAATTCTTTCGCAGGTAAAATTCATAGCTGGTGGATGGCAGCAGCCCAGTGACCCAGACAGGTGGGTTGCTGTTGAAAAGCAAGGTTTGACCATTGCCGGTGCTGCCTGTGGCAGGGGTAAAAGATCCCGCGGGACCGAATTCAACCAACATTGGGGAGGCATCTCCCGGGTCAGTCCAGTCGAGCCTGGCGCTCGTGGAGTCAACAGCCGTTACACTGACGTTAAAGGGAGGGAAGCATTGTTTCGCCTCAAAAACCAGTTCCACATATTCCAGCGTGCCGATATGCTCCTTGCCATCATCGCAAATCACGAGGCTCCAGTCTCCGATTGGGCTGGATTGGTCATTGAAGAGCCCGAGAGAATTTTCAGGAAGGTACTCGCCGATGAAGGGCGGATGGCCTGAAGCAATTCCCGCAATATTGCAGGAATTGGGCACCAGGTTGGAAACAAAGGAAGTGAAGTTCAGACAGCCTCCCGGGCCCACGCTGCCATAATTGTCATTGCCTCCTCCATTATCGGAGGTCAATTCTACCGAAACACCGGAAGGGGACACCAGGCTGATGTCCAGGTCTGCAGCCCACTCATGGAGTACAATCAGGCGAACCTCACGCAGGTAAACATCTTCACCCAGGCTGAATCCAGGGGCATTTGACACCGGGATGGTGAAAACATTTGCCTGGCTACAATCAAAATCGGGTATCAGAAGCCCCAAGCCACAGGTGGAAGGGTTTGAAATCGGCACTGGCATTCCCTCTCCTCTCACACTTGTTTGCAGAAGATTGACTAAACAAAGCGTGAGCGTAGAGATGTGTGTAAACGTTACATTCATACAGGTCGTATTCCTGAAATGATTAGTGTTAGGCTATTTGCACGGGAATTATTCGGCGAATATAAGTCATTATTTTGACAATCATTCCTTTTATTGTTTTGTCACTTGTTGATGCAGGCCATTGGCTGAGCACAGCTTTCACTTAAGATAAAAAACTTCCCTGAGGGGTTGCGAGACAGGGGATTTGTCTGGATTCGTGGACATGATGTCGCTCATGTGCGACCACCATCGCATCATTACCGGGTGGAGGGGAAGCAAATCCATTTTTTCAGGCTCCTCAACCCTAAGCACCCCGAACAGGCTGTTCGTTTCTTCATCCAGAAAAATAGAGTAATCGCTAATTCCAACGGATTTGAGCAGCTCGCTCAATTCCGGCCAGATTTCGTCATGACGACGCTTGTATTCATCGGCCATTCCCGGATTCAGAAGCATTTTAAAAGCCAGGCGCTGCATAATTTTTGAGTTTTAAAGGTTATCTGTGATTCCCTTTAGGACTTCTTTACAAGAGGGCAGAGACTATCTCAAAATCCCATTGGCGAGACCCCCTTCCGGAGAACAATCGGCGCCGGCGAAACGAATTGCCGGTTCTTTTGAGACAGGCTCAAGGGGGATTCAGGGCCTGCTGCCGGCCGCAGGCTCTTTGCTGCGGACAATCGGCACCGTTGGAACGAATTTTAAAAGCGGGCTGGATCTCTTGAGGCAGCCTCGCTCTCTTCTCCACGCGTCATCAATCCAAACTAATTTTCCATGGAGTGGAAAACACATAGCTCCCAGAGCCTACCTTCAGCACTACCCCTGCGGTCCGGACTTCCATGATTTCAAAGTCTTTATTGCCCTCCAGATTCTTTCCCCCTTCCATTACATCCAGCAGTTTATTCGCGGGCAGGGTGATTTCGGCCTCCGTATTGGCTGGAATGACCACCTCCAGCAGGAATTCCCCATTTTCAATTTTCCAACCCGAGGACAACTTCCCATAAGGTGTTTCAAGGGAGGCCTGAGCAGCAGTCATCCCTCCGCCAGGCTGCGGATGTACGCTGATGCGCTTGTAACCAGGGCTGCCAGCCCCCCCGGCCAGGTCAATGCCGGCCACTACCCTGTACATCCAATCGCCTATGGCGCCGTAGGCGTAGTGGTTAAAGGAGTTCATACCAGGAGTCTGGAAAGTGCTGTCCGGCTTGATGCCATCCCAGCGCTCCCAAATCGTGGTGGCTCCCATCTTGACAGGATACAACCAGGAAGGATAGGTCTCCTGCATGAGCAGGTCATAGGCCACTTCTGTCCTCCCGAACCGACTGAGCACATGGCAAAGGTAGGGGGTCCCCAAAAAACCCGTCGTGAGGTGATTGTCGTAGCTTTGGATGTTTTCAACCAGGCGATCCACGGTTGCTTTTCTCAGGGAATCCGGCAACATGTCAAACTGAAGGGCAAGCACATAGGCAGTTTGAGTGCCTGATACCAGGCGACCTGAAGGCGTCACGTACTCCTCAAGGTAGGCGTTCTTGACGTTTTCAAGCAGGCGGCTGTACCTTTCCACGTCAGCCTTTTTCCCTAATGCAGTGGCTGCATTTAGCAATAGCTGCGTGGAATGGGCGAAGAAACACTGGGCTATGAGATACTTGTCGGTCACTGCGGAGCGGCCGTCGTTGTCATCAAATGGCCTGTAAAACAGCCAGTCGCCAAAGTGAAAGCCCTTGTTCCACAGATAGTTCGTGCTGTTGTCCTCCATGTAAGCGACCCAGGACTTCATGCTCTCGTACTGAGTCTCCAGGATGCGGACATCTCCAAAGACCTGGTACATCTCCCAGGGGATGATCGTTGCAGCATCCGCCCAGCCGGCAGAACCGGCAGCCTCCTGGCCCAGGACATTGGGAATGACAAATGGCACGCTGCCACTGGGAAGTTGGTCGGCTGACAGGTCTTTCAGCCATTTGGAAAAGAAATTGTGGACGTCAAAATTGAAGGCAGCCGTCCGGCTGAAGGCCTGCGCATCCCCCGTCCATCCGAGTCGCTCGTCCCTTTGCGGACAGTCGGTCGGCACATCCAGAAAATTGCCCCGCTGCCCCCATTGGATGTTATGCTGCAACTGGTTGATCAAGGGATTGGAACAGCTAAAGCTGCCCGTGAGGCTCATGTCGGAATACAAGGCCACCGCCTCAAAATTCTCAGCCGTAATCTCCCCCGGGAATTCATCTACCCTGATGTAGCGGAATCCCTGCCAGGTAAAATGCGGCTCAAAAGTCTCCAGGCCAACTCCTCTGAGAATGTAGGTATTTTGTTGGCGCGCAGCACGGAGGCTTTCGGTGTAGAAATTGCCTTGTTTGTCCAATACCTCCGAGTGGGACAAAACCACCCGGTCGCCGGCATTGCCCTTGACCTTCACCACTACCCAACCCACCAGGTTCTGACCAAAATCGATGACGCGCTCTCCTTTGGGGGTGGTCATTATTTTCACGGGCTTAAAGGTCTCTTTTTTTCTGACCAGTTCATTTTCTGTAGACACCAGCAGCCCCAGGTCGTGATCAGCCAGGCGAACCGGCTTCCAGCCGCTGTCGTCAAAACCCGCCTTGTTCCAGCCATCTTGCGCCAGACGGGCGTCGATGACCTCTCCGTGATAAATTTCGGAATCCAGGATGGGCCCAACAGAGCTTCTCCAGGAGCCATCACTAACGACCCTTTCCCGGCTGCCATCCTGATATTCAATCTCAAGCTGGAAAAGCAAACCCAGGCTTTTTCCGTAGATATCCTTAGTTCCTCCCCAAGCCAGGTTGCCCCTGTACCAGCCGCTGCCCAATGTGACGCCGATGGCATTGGTGCCGTCCTGGAGCAGGCCTGTGACATCAAACACCTGATATTGCAGGCGCTTGTTGTAGCTGGTCCAGCCGGGTGTGAGATAGGCGTCCCCTACCCTCTTCCCATTGATCCAGGCCTCGTAAAGCCCATGGGAAGTCAGGTAAACCATTGCCGACCTGACCTTTTTCCTTCCTTTGAATTCCTTTCGCAATATAGGAGAAGGACGCGGGGACATCTCCGGGTCTTCCTCCGGCTCTATCCACCTGGCTTTCCAGTCGCCTGGCCTCAATAGACCCAATGCGAAAGACGCGGGCTGGCTCCAGGCAGAACTTCGCCCCTTGTTGTCCCAGATTTTAACCTGCCAGGCGTATTTTTTTCCCGATTCCAGGGCAGCACCTGCATAGGAGACATAAACCGACCGGGAGGAGGCAACCTTGCCGGAGTTCCATTTTTCCTTGTTTCCCTCCTTGACCAAGATCTGGTAAGCGGTTTGCTGAAGACTCCTGCCTTCGCCGGCTATCTTCCAGCTGAAGCGGGGCAGATCCACGCCCAGCCCCAGGGGATTCTCGCTGTTTTCCGTCCTTAATTGGTTGACTTGAAGCTGGGAGAAAGCTTGTAATGATAAGAAAATTGAAAAAAGGGTGAGACTGAGTTTCATGTTTAGTGATTTAGTTGGTATTGCAATCTCACCGAAAGGTAGCTATTTCTGCTTAAAAATCACTGGGCTTGTTTCGGCGGGTCAGCGAAATGGGAAAAAAGTGCTATTTTCATTCCACTTGAAGGCTTTTTGAGGGAGCATCG
>JBEAYO010000060.1:0-11281 GCA_041159285.1 Bacteroidota bacterium
AAGCCAAACGCGGCGGATGGGGGATTTTAGGGCGTTCGGCCGGCCGAACACCTTTTACTGGAGTCAACCGGCACCAGTGAACAAATCTCAAAAGCGCGGAGGGCCTTTTAAGATTGCCTCTATCCAGAAGCCAAATACCATCAATAATGGTGCACAGCAAGGGCAAAAGGTTGCACGGGGATGGAAAATGGCAGGATTTGATAAAATGTTAAAATTTAAATAAATATTTAAAATTATTAATGCGATTGCAACGCCAGTAATATTTGCTCGTAAGTCAATTTGAAAGAGGCTTTTTTATATTTAAAAAACAACTATAAAAAAAGTGGCATCAGCAAGCACCTGTTTTCAATCTGACCCGAAAAATTTATTTTTTGAGCCAGGACTTAAATCAGATCCTTTTCAAAAGTTGGATTGGCAACCCGGGTTTGATAGTTTTTTAGATGATTCCTCTTCATGAAAATAGAGTAGCTCAGGCTTTCAACCTTGATTACTGTATTGTTCACAAAAGCTGCTGGATGCCTCCTGTCCACTCTTTTACACCCCAGTCTGGAAAGTATGAATCCTTTGCTTGCAGATTCATCAAAGGTTAACTGTATTCGCAGGGAACTTCAATATTTTATGGCATCTTAATTGATTATATATTTAAATTAAATTTAATGTGTTGAGTTGCTTTTAATTTCTCGGAAGCAAAAGAAATGCTCTCCTGGCTCAGTCAATGCGACATGCCGATGCGATTTCAGCTGAGCTTAGGCGAGACTTCACTGCCTGGAAAGCGTGAAGGACACCATAACGACAATAAGTCAAATCTAAGTTTATGAATCTCTTGAACAGCAAAGAAAGCGTCTTCTCGCGCTCCCACCGGCCTATCTTGGGAGCAAGCAAATACCTGCTCCTGGCTCTCTCTTTTCTCCTGGCGGGAAAAACTTCAGCACAAATTGACAACACCGGATGCGTGGGGGCAAACTTCGGCATTGATGCAGACTTTTATTCGGGCTTGCTGCTATATGGCAGCCACGGAGCGGTTTCGGCTACCGGGACCCTGGACTGGTTCCAGGGCAGCACGGGAAAAGGCGTCATCAGCCAGGCGAACGCCGCGGTGATTCAATCGCAGCTGCAGGCTGGCGGGAACCCGACCATCGAGGCGCGCATGAGCTATCCGATTTTCAGCAAGGTGGACAACAAGTTGTGGATCGACGCCGTGTACGGCCGCGACAACTTCGGTGGAACTGGCTACGTGGATGCCACTTCCTACACCTCCTCGGCGAAAAACGCGCAGGACCCCGGCATCTGGCCCACCGGCCCGGCCAACGTTCTGGGTAAAAACGACTTGATTGACGTGGCTGGCTTCATGCAGCGGAATGGGCCCTACAACTCCAGCGACCTGTGGTTCTATGGCCTGGCTATTCGCGCGGAGCCGGGTGGTTCTGCCTACCTCGACTTCGAGTTTTATGTTCAGGAGCTCACCTACAGCGCTGCAGACGGATTCAGCACCGGCGGCCCTGACCTGGGTCACACGGCTTTCTTGTTTGATGGCTCGGGCAATGTCACGCGTTTGGGAGACCTCATCTTCAATACCTCCATGACCAACGGCGGCACGACCGCCAACGTCGAATTGCGCATCTGGGTGAGCAGGGCAACTTACGATGCCTGGAAATTGTCTGGACCACCTAACCTCCCCTTTAAATTCGGAACTGCATTCGACGGCGCCTTCAACGGGGCGCCTTTCGGCTATGCCTCTATACTCCCTAAAAGTACTGCGGATGCCTGCGGCTATGTCAACCTCGCTGCAGAGATCCCGGCAGCAGCACCCTGGGGCCACCTGGGCACGAAAGCAAATACCTGGGGCACTACTGTCCAGGAATACGCAGTGACGGAAATCGGCTTCAACCTGACGGATTACGGCCTGGACAACTCGGGTCTGATCGGCGTGGATTCCTGCGATTTCCCTTACAGAACCTTCGTAGTCAAATCTCGCTCCTCGGAGGCCTTCACCGCAGCGCTCAAGGACTTCGGCGGCCCCTATGCCTGGGGCAAGCCCTATTCCTCGGTCGCGGGCGCCAGTGCGCTCATTTCCTGTTTGAACCCTTCCATCCCATTGGAGGGGTTACCTGTTTGGACCAATGCCACTTACAACTGGTCAACGGTTGACGGAAATATTCTGACCAGCCCGCCGACGACCAGAATAATCAATGTGGACAAGCCAGGGACTTACACCCTGAGTGTGACCCTGGAGAACGGCTGCCCCGTGGAACCCTACGTGGCCGTGGTTGCAGATGACGCAACCAAGCCAAAATTCGAATCGGTGGTCGTCAATCCGACGGTGGCCTGCAATGTGAATAACGGCTCTCTGAGCTTGTCGGTTACCGGCGGCACGGCCCCCTATTCATATTCCTGGTCGAGGGTGCCCTCGGGCTTCAGTTCCACGCAGCAGAATCCGGCCGGATTGTCGGCGGGTGTCTATACCGTGACGGTGACGGATGTGAACACTTGCACTTCCACTGCCTCCGGAACAGTCATCGCCGCCAGCCGCAACATCAGCGGTGCCGTTACAAATGTAAGCTGCAACGGGTTTAAAAACGGCGCCATTGACCTGACCGTGAGCGGGACAAGCGCTTCTTTTACCTATGCCTGGTCCAATGGAAACTTAACTCAAGACATCAGCAACCTGGGGGCTGGCTCCTATACCGTGACAGTGACGGACAGCTACGCTTGCACCAGCACGGCTACCTACACCATCACCCAGCCCGCGCCGCTGGTGCTTAACCTGGCAGCGGTGAACGACACAGATCCGCTCCCCGGGGCTGCCAATGCCAACGGCAGCATCAACCTGACGGTCAGCGGGGGAACAATGCCCTACACCTTTGCCTGGGCAGACGGCCCCACCTCGGAAGACCGCTCTGGACTGGAGCGGGGCACTTACGCAGTGACCGTCACTGACAACAAGGGTTGTACCGCAGTGGGCAGCGCGCAGATCTGGGAACCGGAGATTTGCAATGACGGCATAGACAATGACGGAGACAACCTCGTGGACTGCGAAGATCCGGATTGTACGGTTCCGCCACCGGGTGCACCGAGCAACCCTTCTGTTTGTGTCAACCTGACCGTTGTGTACAGCGTGACAGATGACCCAATGGTGGATTACCTGTGGTCGGTGCCCGCCATCAACGCCACGATTCTCTCAGGCCAGACCACCAACTCGATACAGGTGAAGTGGAGCAGCACGCAAAGCGGGCAGGTCTGCGTGCAGGCCGTGAAAGACGGCTGCAACAGTGAGAAGTCCTGCGTGACGGCAAGCCCCGCGAGCGTGCCGATCAAGCCGACTGCCATAGACATTAATTGATCATCAAGGCAACAGAGAAAAAGCACAAATTTCATCGACTCTTCAAGATATGATAGTCTCCATGAACAGAAAATCTACTTTCGTTGTATCGGCACTCACAAGCCTGCTGGCTCTCCTTGGCAGTCAGGTAGCCGCCCAGACAGTTTTCAACAAGCTCTATCTGTCCGATGGCCAGGTACTGGACCGGGTTAATCCCGTCGTAACCATGGACAATACGACCGCGCAGACGGCCATTTTGTCGAAGGGCACGGCGAGTTTTGTCAGCAGTGCCTCAAACAAGACAAGTCCCAGTGGCAATCCCAGCTCCTTGAGTTTAGTAAATCCGTTTGCCATCTCAGCTGGAACGGACCGGATGCTCATCGTGGTCATCGGTTCCAAGCCTACCCTGCCGGTTGACTCGGTGAAGTTTGGAACCCGGAAATTGACCCGCTTCGGGTCGCCAGTAAGCTTAATCACCACGGGGGGGGCCAACCCGCCATCGGCTCGTGTGGAGCTTTGGTACCTGCTGAATCCGCCGGTTTCAACGGCCACCGTGACGGCTCACTGGAACGGTACCCTGGAGGCGGCCATGGGGGCCGGCTATTTCACCGGGGTGGACCAGACCAGTCCTTTCGTGGGCACTTCGCTGGCCAGCAATGCCCAAAACGGCGTTTCCAGCATTTCAGTGGCCGTTCCTTCCAGTGCCGGGGACGTGGTAATTGACATCGTGGGAAGGGCGCCTGGCAAAGCCATCAGCTCTACATCAACCACTTTTATCATTCCTACGGTAGGAACGAACAGCATCGAAATTTCATCCAGCTACAAGACTGGTGCGAGTGTCACCACCCCGACCACGACGATGTCAACGAATTCCGATAGCCCTAATGCCCTTTATGTCATCGGAGGCGTAGCACTCAAGGGCTCCTCCAACGAGGACGCATATTTTGAGATGCCATCGCCGCTGTGCACCGATTATATCATACCCGCGGGGCAGACCATCACGGCAACGGCTTATGCCACCGCCGTGTCGGGCTCCTTCAGTGCCTCGGTCAATGCGAGCATGTTGCTGGGTTACGATTCGCTTAACACGGTGCTGCTGACCGATGCAACGGCAGTCTGGGACGCAGGCACATCCACGCTTACCTGGACGGGGACCCTTGCCAGTCAGATGACCATTCCCCAAGGCAAGAAAATCGCCGTTTTGATAAAGAACAACGACCCCAATCTCACCTTCAGGGTGGACTTCGACAGCCAGACCAAGCCCTCGGCGGTTGAGTTGCCGACTACCTCCCTGATTGACGTCACGAGTATACAGGTGTATCCCGTTCCTTATCCTGCCGGCAGCACTATCACTTCTGCGGCGCAAGGTTCCACGGTCTATGTCAGGGCAGTGGCGATTAACCCCTTTGGAGACGATGACATCACTTCCTCGACCCTCCGGATCCTCGACCCCTCCATGGTGACAACAACTGTAACACCCACGCCAGTGGATTCCAACGGTTGCACGGAGACCTTTCAGTACGCGGCCACGGTTTCAGACCTGGGCAACTACACCTTCCGGGCGATAGCATCCCAGGGCACGGAGGGAACCGTTAAAGACTCGCTCTCAACCACGCTGGCCACTGTGGAAAGTGGCGGTTTCATGGTGGATAAGGCGCTTACCACGCCGGCAACTGGTCCCTACAAGGTAGGCGACATCCTCACCTTTACTATCACCATTACTGCGGGTGCCAGCGGCATCGCCAAGCTGCCGCTGCACGATGAGTTCGATGCCGCCTGCATGCGCTACATCAGCGCCTCCATTCCCCCAACAGTAATCAACTACGGGGAAATAGCCTGGGCGAACCTCGGCTCGGTGCCAGGGGCAGGCACCAAGGTGGTCACTACCAAATTCGAGGTCATCGCCAACTGCAGTCCCATGGCCAATTCCGTGCAATCGGAGGGTGCAACCATCCCTGCTGGCACCCCCCTGCCGGTGACCAGCGACGTGGTCACCTTCGAGGTTTCCGAGGCACCGGCGGCAATGACTGATAATGTATGTCTCAGTTCCCTGGGGCTCACCAACATCAATGTATTGTCAAACGACAGTGATGCCGACGGCGACATTTCGGCGGTGAGCATAGTCAGCAATCCGCTCGCTGCCAAAGGTGCTATTTCACTCTCGGGCAACACGATCGACTTCACGCCCGCCTCGCTGACGGAGGACGACACAGTGGGCTTCCGGTACCGAGTTTGCGATTTGGAAGGCCTTTGCGACACCGCCTGGGTCGTAGTCCGGTACTCGACCATCAACAGTGCGCCAGTGGCTAACTTTGATGCGGCAACAACGACTGCGAGCCGTAGAATTACGATTCCCATCCTCAGCGATGATACCGATGTGGATGGCTTTCTGGATGTCAGCACGCTGACGATCATGGAGGCGCCGGACTTCGGCACCGTTAACATCAATCCGGACGGCAGCGTTACTTATGTGCCTAACCCGGGCTTCGAGGGCGTGGACCAGTTCATTTACCGGATCAGCGACACGGGTTGTCCGACGCCGGTCTTACATGATACCAGCTGGGTCCGAATCAGGGTGTTCGATTCCTATTACGTTTGTGCTGGAAGTGCTTCCGATATATCTGTGCCTGCCATTCCGGACGCCGTCAGTTATTCTTGGGAAGTGCCATTCGGCGCGGTCATCATCGGTCCTGACGATGGCAACATGATTTTTGTGGACTGGTCAGGTGTCGCCACCGGGGTTCGCCACGAGGTGTGTGCCTTTGCGACCAACTCCTGTGGCGACGGCATGGAATTCTGTGTCGGTGTGACGGTGGATGAGGTGGAGCTCGAGATGGCTATGGAAAATGTGGCTTGTTTTGGCGACAACACCGGTTCGATAAACCTGACCGTCACCAATGGTATCGAGGATTTTACCTATGCCTGGTCCAACGGCAATACCACAGAAGACATCAATGGACTCTTGGCCGGCACCTTCACAGTGACGGTGACCAGCGAATTCGGTTGCACGGCGACAAAGTCGGCGACCATCACGCAGCCGGCAGCTGCCATCACTCCTGGCGGAACAGTGACCGACGTGGCTGGCGCGACGCTCGGCTCCATTGACCTCTCAGTGACGGGCGGAACGTCGGTGCTGCAGGAGGACTTCAACGGCGGGAACTGGGATCCCCTTTATTTTGAGATTGGGTCGGCATCAGGTACTGCCGCGGGCGGATATTACCAGAGCACAGGCGGGACGAGAGGAACCCTGCGGACGGTCAACAACAATCTGACAGGCACTGCTTCCAACCCGTTGGTGCTGGAAGCAACGCTTGTTTTTGCAACACCCGATGATGAAATCGCTTTCATCGGAACCAGGAGCAGCGGAACCATCAGCGCGCCTGGAGATGAACCCGTGAACAGCGTGTTCCTTCGCATACATAATTTTAACGATGGCCAGACCGACCTCAATGACGGGAATGGCACTCTTGCAGCAAATAATTTCGGCAATAGTTTTTATGCCTCGCCCGATAAAATCCGCGTCAGGATGGAGGACAATGGCAGCAGTGTCACTGTGACCATTAAAAACCTGACTACCAATGTCACACAGACGTTTACCGAATCCTCCAGTTACAGCAGCGGTTTCAACCACCTTGTTTTTTCAGGTGGAAATACGACTTACTGGGACAGCATCAGCATATCGCCTTACTACGCCTATTCCTGGGACAGCCCTGCTTACACGCAGGATATCAGCAACCTGGAGGGAAATGCCTACACGGTGGTAGTGACAGATGCAAACGGCTGTACGGCTTCCAAAACTTTCGTGGTAAATGATCCAGGTGAACCTGTTAAAATCGTAGGCATCGTGCCCACGCACCTGGCTTGTAAAAATGACAACACAGGCGCGGTTGATTTAACCGTCATCGGCGGCAGCGGATCTTACAGCTATTCCTGGTCCGGTCCTGGCTATACTACCAACACAGAGGACCTCTCCATGAGGCCTGCCGGCACCTATTCAGTGACAGTAACGGATATTGTCACCATGCTGACCTCGATCGCCAGTGTCACCGTGAACGAACCGGCCCAGGCCTTGTTGGCAACACTGAATCAAGACGACATTTCCTGCGGCGGACTGTCCGACGGCAGCATTGACCTTATTCCATCAGGTGGCGTGCTGCCTTATCAATATCTTTGGTCCAATGGTGCAGCCACCCAGGACATCAGCGGCCTTGCTGCCGATACTTACACGGTGACCATCACGGATGGAAACGGTTGCACTGCTACCGGCACTAAATCCGTTACTGCCCCCATTGAAGTGGCTGCCACAGCGCTTGTCACCGATACTCCCTGCAATCCGGGCAATGCTGGTTCTATTGACCTCACCGTGACGGTAGGCAGCCCCAACAGTTACCTGTGGAGCAACGGGGAGACCACCGAGGATATTTCTAACCTTGTTGCAGGTAGTTATTCCTTGACCATTACAGACGTAAGCGGCTGCAAAACCTATTACAACTTCCAGGTGGACGAGGTTTGCATCGGGGTTGCCAAGAACCTGGTCAGCAGCGTCAACAATGGAAATGGCACTTACACGGTGACTTACGAGGTGTTGGTGAGAAACGAAGGGGACGTCATTCTGAATGACGTGCAGGTGGTGGAAAACCTCTCATCTACCTTTGCTGCTGCAACTTCTTTCTCAGTGGTGGAGGTGAACAGCAGTGATTTCACGCTGAATGGCAGTTTTACCGGCTCTGGTGCCAATACCAATTTGCTGGATGCCGGACAGACGCTATTTGTGAACGACAGTGCCTATATCACCATTTTTGTAGAAGTAATTCCCGGATCCAACCTGGGTGCCTATAACAACACGGTGACTGCCAGCGGCACAGGTCCGGGCGGCATCTCCACCAGCGACGTGTCCCAGTCCGGCACTGATCCCGATCCGGACATGGACGGCGCTTCTTATGATGACAACACACCGACGCCGGTGACCTTCACGGAAAATCCTGTGATTGGCATTGCCAAATCGGTGACAAGTGGTCCGACGATTCAGCCGGACGGCAGCTACCTGCTTGCTTTCCGTTTTAACATTCAGAACACGGGCGACGTGCCGCTGCAGAACATCCAGGTAACTGATGATTTGCTGGCGACCTTCGGTGCGACGGCCACCATTACAGTGGATAGTATCCGCAGCGCTGACCTGGCTGAAAACAACGCCTACAATGGCAATGCGAATGTGAACATGCTGCTGGGGACGGATGTGCTGCAAATCAACGAGTCTGGTACTATCAACTTGTACCTGCGCGTGGTTCCTGCAGGTAGCGGTCCATTCGAGAATAGCGCCGAAGCCAGTGCCAACGGTCCTGGCGGCACGCTGACCACTGACATTTCCGACAATGGCACGAATCCCGACCCGGACAATGACGGCAATCCTGATGAAGCGGGCGACAACACGCCAACGCCTATCAGCTTCCCGGAAAATCCGGAAATTGCTCTGGCTAAGCGTCTCAGCGCCGGTCCTGTCAGCAATGGAGATGGCACTTACGAGATTTCCTATTCCTTCATTATCAAGAACGTAGGAGATGTATTGCTGAAAAACGTAGCACTGGTGGACGACCTTGGTGCGGTTTTCGCCGGCGCCAGCTTTACGGTCAACCAGCTCACTACCTCTGCCAACCTGACTAAGAACCCGGCCTACACGGGCACCACTGCCGGCAGCACCAACATGCTGGCCGCCGGCAACGAGCTGTCCGTAGGCGAGCAAGGGACGGCCACTGTGTCAATCACGGTGACGCCAGGTTCCAACCTCGGTCCTTACAATAACACAGCCACGGCTACCGGCGTGAGTCCTTTCAATACCGTGGCAATAGATACTTCCCACAACGGCCTGGACCCTGTTCCGGACAACTCCGACCCGGATAAATTCGAAGAAGTCACTCCGGTGTCTTTCACGGAGTCACCTGAAATCAGCGTGTCAAAAAGACTGACGAACACGGTTAACAACGGCGATGGCTCTTACACCGTTACCTACAGCATCGAGGTGGCGAACACCGGTGACATCCTCCTGTCCAGTGTTCAGGTGACAGACGACCTTGCAGCCACCTTTTCTGGTGCCACCTCCTTCGAGGTAATGAACGTCACGGCCACCGGAACTTTGACGGATAACTTCCCCGGCTACAATGGGGGGGCGAACACTAATCTTCTCTCAGCCGGCTCCAGCACGCTGGCCGTAGGTGTCTCGGGTATCATCACCTTGACGGTCAAGGTTACTCCGGGTTCCAAGCTCGGCGTCTATCAAAACACGGCCACCGGCACCGGCGTTTCTCCCAAAGGAGTGACGGTGAGCGATGTGTCGCAGGATGGAACAAATGCCGATCCTGACGGCGACGGCAACCCGAACAACAACAGCAAGAAGACGGATGTGTCGTTTACGGAAAATCCGGAAATCGGTGTTTCCAAGGACATCGTCGGATTGATTATTGACAATGGGGATGGCACTTACGATATCACTTATCAGATATTCGTGCAGAACACTGGAGATGTAAGGCTTACGGATGTTCAGATAGTAGAAGACCTGAGCACGACCTTCCCGTCTCCTGCAACGTTCACAGTTGGTCTGCCGTCAATCACTATGCAGCCGGCCAATACAACGCTCACGGTCAATGCTTCCTACAATGGCACCAGCAACAGCGGTATGCTGATGGGTGCCGATACTTTGAAGGTGGGAGAAAATGCCACCCTGCAACTGGTGGTGACCGTTGTTCCGAACGGTGTGGGTGGTCCTTATTTCAACAGCACTATAGCGACGGGTATCAGCCCTGCGGGTCAGTACCTGATCGATTTTTCACAGGACGGCGTGGATCCGGACCCGGACGCCACGGGCGGTCCCTCCAACAACAGCATCCCAACGCCCGCCACCCTGTTTGAAAACCCGCAAATCGGCATTGCGAAGGCTGTCTCCAGGGTCACGTACAATGTAAATGGCACGAACGACATCGAATTCGACCTTGTCATCGGCAACTATGGCGACGTCCGCCTTTGCGCCCTGGAGGTGTATGACGACATCCTGACTCAGTTTGCGGCCTTTGCGCCGATCACCAATATTGATGGTTCCGACGGTTCGTTGCTGGCCATGAACCTGGCCTGGGATGGCAGCTCGACCTCGAACATACTCCTCGCCAACCAGTGCCTGGAGGTTGGGGAAAAGGATACCCTCCAGATCAGGTTCCGCCTGACAGTGAACCAGCAAGATACTGTGAACAATACAGCCACCGCGAATGGCACAGGCCCGCTTGGCGGGGTGACAACAGACTCTTCCCAGGTGGGAGACAACCCGGATCCGGATGCGGATCTCGACCCGAGTGATAATGATGTTCCCACGCCGGTCATCCTGATTGCGCCTCCCACGGCAGTGGATGATTTGTATTATACAAAATACGATGTGAATGTCAACGGGGATGTCAGTGATAATGACATGTATCCCGGAGGTTCTACATTTGACGATTTAGACAGTCCTTCAAATGGCAGCTTGACCTTCAATGCTGACGGTACGTTTATTTACAATCCGATGTCTAATTTCTCTGGATCTGATACATTCACTTATAAGGTTTGTATGCCTGTACCGAATGCGACAGTTTGCGATACGGCCATTGCTATAATCGTTGTCGCTCCGGAGGCCATCGACGACGCCTATTTCACACCCTACAACACGCCGGTGCCAGGCGATGTCAGCGACAATGATACGTATGCACCCGGCTCCGGATTTGACGTAATAGATGATCCAAAAGACGGCAGCCTGGTGTTCTCACCGAACGGCTCCTTCCAGTACACGCCGAATCCCGGCTTTTCTGGCCCGGATACCTTCAGGTATGTGGTGTGCCTGCCGGTGCCCAACAACACGGTTTGCGACACAGCCATTGCTGTCATCGTGGTGGGCCCGGATGCGGTGGACGATTATTACACCACACCGTTTAACACGAATATCAC